>NZ_JBJGYP010000002.1:0-249600 GCF_054050055.1 Geodermatophilus sp. SYSU D00814 | reverse complement strand
CCGTAGGCCACCCCGGCAACGAGCCCCCGCGACCCCCACCCCCCCAACCCCGCCCCGGCCCCGCGCCCCCACCCCCACCCCCCCACCCGCCCCCCCCCCCCCCCCCCCCCCCCCCCCCCCCCCCCCCCCAACACGGTACCGGCGGGCAACGGGCGCACCGCGCACGTCGACGTCCGCGACCTCGCCGAGGTGGCCGCGACGGCGCTGACGCAGCCGGGGCACGAGGGCCGCGCCTACGAGCTGACCGCCCGCGAGGCGCCGACGTTCGCCGAGATCGCAGCCACCCTGTCGGCGGTGCTGGGCCGCCCGGTGGTCTACCCGCACCCCGGCGTGGTCACCTTCACCCGCGACAAGCGGCGCGAGGGCGTGCCGCCCGGGCTGATCCTGGTCATGACCCTGCTGTTCACCACCACCCGCCTGGGCCTGGCCGCGCGCACCACCGACGACCTCGCCCGCCTGCTCGGGCGCGAGCCCACGACCCTGCGGCGGTTCGTCGAGGAGCACGCCGACGCCTGGCGGCCCGAAACCGCTTGAGCCCCTCCCCAGCATGGGAGGCGTGACCACTCCCCCCGTGCTCGAGCCGGTGCACCGTCCGGAGGACGGCGAGCTCGTCGGCCACCTGACCGCCGCGCCGTGCGACGGCGGGTGGCTGGCGCACGCCGTCCCCGGCACGCCGCTGCGGACCTTCCCCACCCGCGAGGAGGCGCTGTCCTTCCTCCGCGGCCGCGGGCTGGCGCTGCTCGCCGGGCGCTGGGAGTACCGCCCGGCCGACGGCGGCGAGCCGCGCACCGCCTGGCTGGTGGAGGCCCGCCCGGGCGCCGTCGTCGTCCGGTTCGGGTACGACCCCGCGTCGGTGACGCTGACCGGCGCGGAGCTCGAGCGGCTGACCCCGGCATAGCGGCCGACCGGGCGGCGTTCCGCGGGTGTGAGCACCCCCCGGGACGTCGACGTCGTGGTGGTCGGCGCGGGCCAGGCCGGCCTGTCCGCCGCGTACCACCTGGGCCGCCAGGGGTTCGCGCCCGGCAGCGGCTTCGTCGTCCTCGACGGCGACGCCGCGCCGGGCGGGGCCTGGCAGCACCGCTGGCCGTCGCTGACGCTGGCCACCACGCACCGCGTGCACGAGCTGCCCGGGCTGCCGTTCGCGCCGGCCTCCGACGACCTGCCCGCCGCCGAGGCGGTACCGGCCTACTTCGCCGAGTACGAGCGGCGCTTCGCCCTGCCCGTGCGGCGGCCGGTGCGGGTGTCCGCGGTGCGCCGCGACGGCGACGGGCGGTTCCTCGTCGAGTCCGACGCCGGCGTGTGGCGGGCCCGCGGCGTCGTCAACGCCACCGGCACCTGGACCCGCCCCTTCGTGCCCCACTACCCCGGCCAGGAGACCTTCCGCGGCCGTCAGCTGCACACCGCCGACTACCGGGGGGCCGCGGAGTTCGCCGGGCTGTCGGTCGTGGTCGTCGGCGGCGGCGCGTCGGCGGTGCAGCTGCTCGGGGAGATCGCCCCGGTCGCCCGCACCACCTGGGTGACCCGCCGTCCCCCGGTCTGGCGCAAGGGTCCCTTCGGTGAGGAGCAGGGCCGCGCGGCGGTGGCGCGGGTGGCCGAGGCCGTCCGCGCCGGCCGGATGCCCGGCAGCGTCGTCGGGGTGACCGGGCTGGTGGTCACCCCCTGGGTGCGCCGCGCCCTGGACGACGGCGTCCTCACCCGGCTGCCGGTGTTCGACCGGATGACCCCCGACGGCGTGGCCTGGGACGACGGCCGCTCGGTCGACGCCGACGTGGTCCTGTGGGCCACCGGGTTCCGCGCCGCGGTCGGCCACCTCGCCCCGCTGCGGCTGCGCACCCGCGACGGCGTCATCCCGGTCGAGGGCACCTCCGCCGTCGCCGAGCCGCGCCTGCAGCTGGTCGGCTACGGCCCGAGCGCCAGCACGATCGGCGCCAACCGCGCCGGGCGCAGCGCCGCGGTCACGCTGCGCCGGCTGCTGGCCGCCGGCGACGCTGCCGACGACCTGCCTCGCACCGCCTGACGTCCCGGGGTCGCCCCCCACCGCGCCGTCGGGGGCGGATCAGGGTCGGGTCGGGGGAAGGCCCGGATGTGCCGGGCAGCCCCGGAGCGGGAGCGTTCCGGTCCATGACCTCCTCGCCCTCCCCCACGCCGGCGGTGACCCCGTGATCGTCGCCAGCCGGCTGACCAAGCGCTACGGCGAGCGGCTCGCCGTCGACTCCGTCTCCTTCACCGTCCGGCCCGGCCGGGTGACCGGCTTCCTCGGCCCCAACGGCGCCGGCAAGTCCACGACGATGCGGATGGTCATCGGCCTGGACCGGCCCACCTCCGGCACCGTCACCGTCGACGGCGCCCGCTACGCCGACTCCCCCGCCCCGCTGCGCGCCGTCGGCGCCCTGCTCGAGGCCCGCGCCCTTCACCCGGGCCGCACCGCCCGGGCCCACCTGCGCTGGATGGCCGCCAGCAACGCCATCCCCCGCGCCCGGGTCGAGGAGGTGCTCGGGCTGGTGGGGCTGGAGGCGGTCGCCGACCAGCGGGTGGGCCGGTTCTCCCTCGGCATGGGCCAGCGGCTGGGCATCGCCGCCGCCCTGCTCGGCGACCCGCCGGTGGTCGTGCTCGACGAGCCGGTCAACGGCCTGGACCCCGAGGGCATCCGCTGGGTGCGCACCCTGGCCCGCGACCTCGCCGCCGAGGGCCGCACGGTGCTCGTCTCCAGCCACCTCATGGCCGAGATGGCGCTGACCGCCGACCACCTCGTCGTCATCGGCCGCGGCCGGGTGCTGGCCGACTGCTCCACGTCCGAGTTCATCGCCGAGCACGCCGCCTCCTTCGTCCGGGTCCGCACCCCGCAGCCGGCGCAGCTCGCCGAGCTGCTGCGCCGGTCCGGCGCCGACGTCACCCGCGACGGCGACGAGCTGCGGGTGCAGGGCGCCGACACCGCCACCACCGGCGAGCTCGCCGCGGGCGCCGGCGTCGTGCTGCACGAGCTCGGCCTCGTCACCTCCTCGCTGGAGGAGGCCTTCATGACCCTGACCGCCGGCAGCGTCGAGTACGCCGCCGCCCGCCCCGCCGAGGTGACCCGGTGACCGCTCCCGTCCTGACCCCGCCCCGCCCCGCGACCGCACCTCCCGGCGGCGCCGGGCTGCCCCGCGCCGTCCGCGCCGAGTGGATCAAGCTGTGGTCGGTGCGCTCCACCGGGTGGTCGGTGGCCGCGATGGTGGCGCTAGGCGCCGGGCTCACCACGCTGGTGTGCGCGCTGGTCGCCCGCGACCTCGCCGACGGGCAGACCGGCGAGCCGGTCGGCGCCTTCATCACCTGGGGCCTGGTCTTCGCGCAGGTGACCGCGGTGGTCCTCGGCGCGCTCACGGTGACCAGCGAGTACGGCACCGGGATGATCCGCGCGACGCTGGCCGCCACCCCGCGCCGCGGCACCGTGTTGGCGGCCAAGGCACTCGTGCTCACCGCCACGCTGTTCGTCGCCGGCGTCGTCACGGCGTTCCTCGGCTGGCTCGGCGGCAACGCGTTCCTGTCCGCGGAGGGCATCGGCATCGGCCTCGGCGACGACGGGATGGTGCGCTCGCTGCTGGGCAGCGGCCTCTACATGGCCGGGCTCGGGCTGTTCGCCATGGCCGCCGGGCTGCTGCTGCGCTCGACCGCCGCCGTCGTGTCGGTGGTGCTGGCGCTGGTCTTCCTCGTCGGCAACCTGGTGATGCTGCTGCCGGGCGCGCTCGGCGAGTGGCTGACCAAGCTCATGCCCGGCAACGCCGGCTCGCGGATCGCCGCGCCGGAGACGTTCAACCCGCTGCTGCTCGAGCCGTGGACCGGGTTCGCCGTGTTCGCCGCGGAGGTCGCCGTGCTGCTCGCCGTCGCCGCGGTCGTCTTCACCCGCCGCGACGCCTGACGAAGGCGGCATTGGAAGCTATCCCCACGTCCTGGGCGCCAGGACGTGGGGATAGCTTCCAATGCCTCGTCCGGGGCTGCCGACCGGCTCCGGCCGGGGGGCGGGCACAGTGGAGGGGTGACCTCCCCCGACCCCGCCGCCCCGGGCCGCGAGCGCGCCGACCTGCTGCTGAGCCGCCTCGAGGCCGGTGACGGACCCGGCGCCGACGCCGTCCTCGCCGACGTCGACGAGGTGCGCGCCCTCGTCTACGTCGGCGCCGCGCTCACCGCGGTCGCCCGCAGCGAGGCCCGGGCCCTGCCGCCGGCCCAGCGGGCGCAGGCCAACACCCGGCAGCTGCACCTGGGCACGGTCCGCGACGCCGCCCGCGACGACCCCGCCGCGCTGCGGGCGTGGCTGCGCCGCTCCGGGGAGGAGATCCTGCTGCTGCGCTCGCTGCGCGCCGCCGCCGACCGCGTCGCCGGCTGAGCCGGTGACGCTCAGGCGGGGACGGGCTCCGCGCCGTCGACAACCGAGGTCGCCGGGACCGGCACGGGAGCCACCCGCGGCTCCAGGTGCACGCCGGCGATCATGCAGCGCACCGACCCGCCGGCCAGCTCGACCGTGGGCACCGCCACCGGCAGCAGCCGCGCCGACGCCTCGATCAGGCGGCGCTGGTCGGCGTCGAGGCTCGCGGCCGCGCGGGCCGAGAGCGCCAGCACCGGCCCGTCGCTGCCCTGCACCTCGATGGCGTTGCCCGCGAACTCGCCGATCTGGGCGGCGGTCAGCGGCACGACGGTGCGACCGCCGGCCTCCAGCCGCGCCCGCAGCTGCTCGCGCTCGGCGGCCGAGGGCAGCAGCTCGAGGGCCACCAGGGCGTACTCGCCGGCGACGCTCATCATCACGTTGGTGTGGTAGATCGGGCGCCCGGCGGTGTCCAGGGCGTCGAACACCACCGGCTCGTAGCCGAAGACGCGGCAGAAGCGCTCCAGCGCGACCGGGTCCACCCGCCGCGAGCGGGCGACGTAGGCCACCCGCAGCACGTGGTCGAGCACCATGGCGCCGGTGCCCTCGAGGAAGACGCCGTCGTGCTCGAGGCCCGACAGGTCGACCACCTCGTGCACGCGGTAGGCGGCCTTGAGGAACTCCACGACGTCCCCGCGCCGCTCCCGGCGGCGGTTGGCCGCGTACATGGGGAACAGCGCCACGCGCCCGTCGGCGTGGGTGGACACCCAGTTGTTCGGGAAGACGCTGTCGGGCCGGTCGGGCTCGGGGTCGTCGAACAGGTGCACCCGCACGCCGACGCCGGTGAGGGCGTCGGCGAGCGCGGTGACCTCGTCGTGCGCCCGGCGGGCGAGGACGGCGGGGTCCTCACCGACCTCGACCGCCTGGAAGGCGTTGTCGGCGATCGTCTGCGGGTTGGGCTGGAACGCGTGGGGCCGGACCAGGACGACGGCGGCGGGCGCCTGGCCGGAGAGGTCCGGCGGCGTCACGAGGGGATCGGCGTGAACGCCGCGACCATCCCGAACAGGTCCTTCGGGTCCTCGGGCTCGGCCACCAGGTCGATGTCGTCGACCCACTCGGTGCCGCGCACCGCGTCGCGGACGTAGCGCAGCGCGGAGAGGTCCTCGATGGCGAAGCCGACGGAGTCGAAGAGGGTGACCTGCTCCGCGGAGGTGCGGCCGGGCCGGCGCCCGGTCACGACCTCCCACAGCTCGATGACCGGGAAGTCCTCCGGCATGTTCTGGATCTCGCCCTCGATCCAGGTCTGCGGGGGGAACTCGACGAAGACGTCGGTGTCCTCGCGCAGCAGGATCGCCGGGTCGAGCTCGGTCTTGCCGGGGCAGTCGCCGCCGATCGCGTTGATGTGCATGCCCGGCTCCACCCACTCCGCCTGCAGCACGGTGGCGCGGGCCTTGTCGGCGGTGCAGGTGGTGACGACGTCGGCGCCGCGGACCGCCTCCTCGGCGGACCGCGCCACGTGCACGTCGAAGCCC
Organism: Geodermatophilus sp. SYSU D00814; assembly: GCF_054050055.1. Lineage (NCBI taxonomy): Bacteria > Bacillati > Actinomycetota > Actinomycetes > Geodermatophilales > Geodermatophilaceae > Geodermatophilus > Geodermatophilus sp. SYSU D00814. The sequence goes on along the minus strand of NZ_JBJGYP010000002.1, from coordinate 243,732 downwards.
AGCGGCCCGAGGTTGCGGACCAGCTTCTCCATCGCGGCGGGGTCGGTGTCCCAGACGGAGAGCTGCTCGATGCCCAGGGCGGCGCGCATGCCCAGCGCCTGGAACTCCGACTGGCTGCCGGCGCCGATGAGCGCGAGCCGGCGCGAGTCGGGCCGGGCGAGGTGGCGGGCGACCATGGACGACATGGCGGCGGTGCGCAGCGCCGTCAGCAGGGTCATCTCCGCGAGGAACACCGGGTAGCCGTTGGACACGTCGGCCAGCGCGCCGAAGGCGCTGACGGTCTGGAAGCCGCGGGCCGGGTTGCTGGGGTGCCCGTTGACATACTTGAACGCGTAGGTCTCCCCGTCGCTGGTGGGCATCAGCTCGATCACGCCGAACGGCGTGTGGCTGCCCACACGGGCGATCTTGTCGAAGGACTCCCAGCGGCGGAAGTCGTCCTCGATGTAGCGGGACATCCCGTCGATGATCTGCTGGGGGCCGGTCGAGGCGGTCCAGCGGATCATGTTGCGCACGTCGACGAACATGGTCATGCGATCACGGTATGACTTGGCGATCTGCACACACAATGAGCAGGGAGCGCGCGTCATGCTCACGGGGTAGGCAGTCTGCCCACTGTCGACGTACGGTCTGCCGGTGGCCGATCTCAGTGACCTCGACCGGCGGCTGCTGTCGGCCCTGCGCGAGGACGGCCGGGCCCCGGTCGCCGAGCTCGCCCGGCGGCTCGGCGTCACCCGGGCGACGGTGACCAGCCACCTCGACCGGCTGGTGGACGACGACGTGATCGTGGGCTTCACCGTCCGGGTGCGCGACGAGTCGGCGTCCGGCGGCGTGCGGGCGGTGTCGCTGATCGAGGTGGAGGGCCGCTCCACCGACGACGTCATCCGGCGGCTGCGCGGCTTCCCCGAGATCGAGTCGATGCACTCGACCAACGGCGCGTGGGACCTGGTGGCCGAGCACCGCACGGTCGACCTCGTCGGCTTCGACCGGCTGCTCAACCGGATCCGGTCGGTGCCCGGGATCATCAACAGCCAGACCAGCCTGCTGCTGACCTCCGTGCTGCGCTGAGCGGTCCCGCCGCGCCGGTCAGGCCGGGCGGGTCGCCACCCGGGCCAGGGGCAGCCCGGCGAGCAGCACCCCGGCCACCAGCACGTAGGTCCACGGCAGGCCCACGCCCGCGGCGACCAGGCCGAGGACCAGCGCGCCGGCGGCGGTGCCGGCGTCGAACGCGGCGTTCCACAGCGCGCTGGCCGCCGTCGAGCCGCCCTCCCCGGCGCGGGTGAACGCGGTGACCAGCGTCAGGTTCTGCACCGCGCCGTAGCCGGCCCCGAAGACGGCGGCGCCGGCGAGCACGACGCCGTCGCCCCCCTGCAGGCCGAGCGCGACCACGGCCAGCCCCGCCGCGCCCACGAGCAGCGCCGCGGGCAGCACCCGGCGGGTACCGACCCGGTCGGCGAGCAGGCCCGCCTGCCAGCGGGTGAGCGCGCCGGTGACGCCGAACAGCAGCAGCGCCGCCGTCGCCACCCAGCCGTCGGGCCGCTCGATCGGCAGGAACGTCATGAGGCCGCCGCCGGCGAGGGTGACCAGCAGCAGCACCACCGACGGCGCCAGCGCGGCGCGCACCGCCGCGCGGGAGGAGCCGCCGGCCGCCCCCTCCCAGTGCACCGTGCGGGCCAGGCCGGGCACCAGCGGCAGCGCCAGCAGCGGGGAGGCGGCCAGCCAGGCCAGCCAGGCGGCGTGGCCGTCGAGGGCCAGCGCGACGCCGGCGGGCACGGCGAGCAGGTTGGGGACGGCGATGGCCAGGCCGTAGAGGCCGATCGACTCGCCGCGGCGCTCGGGCGGGGCGACCTGCGCGGCGAGCACCGCGCCGAGGACGGTCAGCACCGCGAATCCCGCGCCACGCACGGCCGAGACCGCCGACAGCCACAGGACGCCGTCGTCGAGGACGTACAGCGGGCTCGGGGCACCGAGGAGGACCAGCCCGCCGGCGAGCACCGGCCCGAGGCCGTGGCGGGCGGTGAGCGCGGGCACGACCGGCTGGCCGGCGACGGTGACCAGCAGGAAGACCGCGGTGACCACGCCCGCGGTGTCGGCGGAGGCGCCGCCCGCGACCGCGTAGGCAGGGAGGGAGGCCAGCGTCAGGCAGTACCCGGCGAAGCCGAGCCCGGTCGCGCCGACCAGTGCCCGCATCGCCGGCAGCCGCCACAGCGACGTCCGGTCCCGCGTCGTGCGCTCCACCATCCCGTTCCCTCCGCGGGCGCGGCGCCCGACCTCCCAGCATGACCGGCACCGGGCTCCGTCAGCGGCGGGGGGTCGGGGACGGCGGTCCCCCGCCGAGGCCCGACTCGCGCGCCCGGGCGACGGCGGCGGCGCGGTCGGGCACCTGCAGCTTGGTCAGGACGGCGGAGACGTGGTTGCGCACCGTCTTGTCCGACAGCGCCAGCCGGCGGGCGACCTGGCCGGTGGGCAGCCCGGCGGCGAGCAGCTCGAGCACCTCGCGCTCCCGGGCCGTCAACTCGGGGAGGGCCGGGGGCCGGGCAGCGGTCCCGGTGAGGGCGTCGACGACCCGGCGGGCCACCGCCCCGCCGTAGACGGCGTCACCGCCGGCGACGGCGAGCACGGCCCGGACGATCTCCTCGTGGTCGGCGCCCTTGAGCAGGTAGCCGCGGGCACCGGCGCGCAGCGCCCCGAACAGGGACGCGTCGTCCTCGTGCATGGTCAGCACGAGGACCCCGATCCCGGGCCGGCGGCGGCACAGCTCGTCGATGGCCGCGGTGCCCGGCAGCCGCGGCATCGACAGGTCGGTCAGGACGACGTCGGGCGCGGTCCGGTCGACGACGCCCACCAGCTCGACGCCGTCGGCCGCCTCGCCGACCACCTCGACCTCCGGCGAGGCGTCGAGCACCGACCGCAGGCCGTACCTGTACATCGGGTGGTCGTCGGCGATGACGACGCGGACGGTCACCGGCCCTCCCCCAGGGGCAGGCCCGCGACCACACGCGTGCCTCCCGGGCCGGTGGTCACGGTCAGCTCGCCGCCCACCGCCCGCGCGCGGGTCCGCATCGAGGCCAGCCCGACCCCGGCGGGACGCGGGTCGCCGTCGGCCGGGAAGCCGGCGCCGTCGTCGGCCACCGCCACCTCCAGCCGGCCGTCCCGGGCGCACAGCTCCACCTCCGCGCACCGGGCGCCGGAGTGCCGGGCCACGTTGGTCAGCGCCTCCTGCGCGATCCGGTAGGCCGCGGTCTCGACGTCGGGTGGGAGCGACGGCAGCGGCCCGGCGGTCACCCGCACCGGCACCGACGGCGCCAGCGCCTCGGCGTGGCGCTGGACCGCGGCCACGAAGCCGACGTCGTCGAGCGGCGCGGGGCGGAGCCCGTCGAGGATCCGCCGCACCTCGCCGACCGCGCCGTCGACCTCCTCCCGCATCCGCGCCAGCAGTGCCCGGGTGGACGGGTCGGCACCCTCCCCCAGCCGGGCCTGCACCGCCTGCACGCCGAGCCCGACGCCGGCCAGCGAGGGCCCGAGCCCGTCGTGCAGGTCGCGGCGGATGCGGTCCCGCTCGGCGTGGGTGGCGGTGAGGACCCGGTCGCGCTCGCGCTCCAGCGACCCGGTGAGCTCCAGTGCCCGGACGACCGCCGCGACCTGTGGCGCCAGGGCGGCGAGCAGCCGCCGGTCGCCGGCGGTGAACGGCTCGCCGGGGGACCGCTCGGCCACGCACAGGGTGCCCACGTCCCGGCCGCCGACGCGCAACGCCACGGCCACCACGCCCTCGTCGGGCACCGGCTGCCCCTGCGGCGCGACCCGCGCCGCAGGGGCGCGCAGCGCCGCGGCGACCGTGCTGACGACGGCGGGCAGCAGGTCGGCCTCGTCGGCGGAGGCGACGCGGTCACCGAGCTCGGTCACCGCCGTCACCGGGTCGCGGCGCCGCCCGTAGACGAACCGGTCGGCCGCCGCCTGCAGCCGGGAGCGGGCCGGCGCGAGGGCGAGCGCGAGCAGGACCGCCAGCACCGCGCCCGTCACCGGCGGCAGCGTGCGGCCCAGGCCGGCCGCGGCGACCGCCGCCACGGCGAGGTACACGCCGAGGACGGCGACCGTGAGCGCCGCGTACACCAGCGCCCGGCTGACCACGATTCCCAGCAGCCGGTAGCGCACGACGCCGACCAGGATCGACCCCGGGACCATGAGGACCAGCGGCGCGACCAGCCACTCGGGCATCCAGTCGCCGGCCGCGAACATGACCACCAACAGCGGGAGCACGACGCAGACCAGCCACGCCAACTGCTGGCGCTCCGGCGACCGCGCCCGGAGCAGCCGGACGACGGTGGCCCCCCACACGACGACGGCACCGCACACCAACCCGGCGGCGGCGACCCCCGCGACGGCCGTCCACCCGGCGCCGGAGAGGTCCACCGGTGCCGGTCCCGGCGCCACGTCGTCGTACGCGCCCTGCGTCAGGCCGGTGACGACGGTCAGGACGGCGAGGCCGACCGACACCGCGGCGACCGGCCACCGCCACCAGCGGGCCGGCAGCCGACCGGTCGGGTAGAGCGCGATCAGCACGACGGCGGGCACCACGAAGGACGAGAGCCACACCATGGACGTCAGCTGGCCGACCCAGGCGGCCAGGGGCCAGCCGGGCTCCGCGACACTCACACCGTAGGCCCCGTAGGCGTTGCCCCCGAGGCTCAGCGCCTGGAGCAGACCGGTGAGCACGAGCAGCCACCCGATCGCGTTGCGCGGCCGGAGGTGCACCAGCAGGGTGCCGGTGGCCGCGCACACCACGGCGTAGGCGCCGGCGGCCGGCGAGAACCCCGCCTCCGGGACCCGGGACGTCGTCCACGCCGACAGACCGGTGGCAGCAGCGCACAGCAGCGTCACCAGGAGGGCGGCACCGGTCGTCAGGGAGCGCCTGGTCACGGGCGTCAGTGTGTCGCCGACCGCGTCCCGGGTGGGACCTCCGGCGTCCCGGCCGACCCGGGAGGTCCTCCCGGTCGGACCGGGTCGTGCGGCCCATCCGGCGGGTCGCGGTGGGCGGCCACGGTCGTCCCGTCCGGCCACGAGGGCCGGCCCCCCACCGAGGAGGACCCGCCATGACGACCACGTCCCCGACCCCCGCCGCCGCGTCACGCCGGACCGCGGCGCCGGACGCCCCGACCCTCGCCGGGGCCGGCATCGCGCTGGCCTGCACGCTCGTGGGCCAGTACGTCGAGACGCCGTGGAAGAGGTCCGGCGACGGCGAGTGGAGCGTGGCCTTCTCCGGCAACGGCGGCTGGGGTGCTCTCGCGTTCCTGGTCGCCTGCACCGGGGTGGCGACCGTCGTCGTGGGGCTCGTGGCCGCCCGCGCCCGCACCGTCGCACCCGCGCGCACCGCCGTGCGGGCGCTGGTCCTCGCCGTCCTGGGCGCCGTCTCGATCGGCGTCTTCTGGACCGGTCTGCCGGCCGTCCTCGCCGGCGGGGCCACGGGGCTCGCCGTCGACGCCCGCCGCCGCCTCGGGCGGATGCCCGCCCCGGCTGCCGTGGCCCTGACCCTCGCCGTCCTCACCGTCGCCTGCGCCGTCTGGCTGGCGTTCGCCGGCTGACCCCCCACCTCCCGAGGAGCTCTCCGTGTCCCACACCCGCCGCACCGCCCTCGCCGCCGCCGTCCTGCTGGCCGGCACCGGCGCCGCCCTGGCCGTGGTCCCGGCCGCCTCCGCCGACACCACGCTGCGGCTGACCACCGTGGCCGTGCCCGAGCGCAACACCGACCTCGACCTCGGCGCGCCCGGCCCCAGCCCGGGCGACACCCAGGTCTTCCTCGACGACGTGCAGCGCGACGGCCGGACCATCGGCACCAGCGGCGGCTCGTGCACCGTCACGGCGCTCTCGGAGGACCGGCTGGCGGCCGCCTGCACCGCCACGCTGATCCTGCCCCGCGGCCAGATCACCGCCCAGGGCGCCTTCGACGAGGACCCGGCGGCCGGACCCGCCGGCTTCACCTGGGCCGTCACCGGTGGCACCGGCCGCTACGCCGGGGCGGGTGGCGAGGTCGTCGGCACCTTCCGGCCCGGCACCGACGTCGTCGACGTCGAGGTCCGCCTGGACTGACTCCGCTGCGCACAGCACCCGGGACCGCTCGCACCGCGCGAGCGGTCCCGGCGCGGGTAGGGGTCCCCCGTGCCACTGCTGACCGTGGGCCACGGACCCGAGGACCGCACCGCCCTGGGCGCCCGGCTGACCGGGGCCGGGGTCGGGTGCGTGGTCGACGTCCGCCGGTTCCCGGGCAGCCGCAGCAACCCCGACGTCCGGCGGGAGGCGCTGGAGGAGTGGCTGCCGACCGCCGGGATCGGCTACCGCTGGGACGCGCGGCTGGGCGGCCGGCGCCGGCTGCCGCCCGGTGAGCCGGTCGCCGACGGCTGGTGGACCGTGGCGCAGTTCGCCGCCTACGCCGCGCACACCCGCACGGCGGAGTTCGCCGCCGCACTCGACGCGGTGCTGGCCGGGGCGGCGGAGGACACGGTCGCGGTGATGTGCAGCGAGAGCGTGTGGTGGCGCTGCCACCGGCGGATCGTCGCCGACGTCGCCGTGCTGGCGCGGGGCGTGCCGGTGCACCACCTGATGCCCGACGGGCGGCTCACCCCGCACACCCCGTCGGCCGGCGCGGTGCTGGGCGACGACGGGCAGGTCCACTGGCCCGGCTGACCGGCGGGGCCGGGCGGGGCGGCGTCCTCCCGCACCGTGGCGCGTCCTCCCGCACCGCGCGGCGTCCTCCCCCACGGTGGGACGTGCGGGAGGACGCCCGACGATCAGGTCACCTGATCGTCGCGGGGCGCGGTCAGCCCATGTGCGGGTAGCGGTGGTCGGTCGGCGGGACGAACGTCTCCTTGATCGACCGGGTCGAGGTCCAGCGCTGCAGGTTCTGCGCCGCGCCGGCCTTGTCGTTGGTGCCGCTCGCGCGCCCGCCGCCGAAGGGCTGCTGGCCGACGACGGCGCCGGTGGGCTTGTCGTTGACGTAGAAGTTGCCGGCCGCGAAGCGCAGGAACCGCTCGGCGTGCGCGATGGCCGCCCGGTCCTGGGCGATGACCGCGCCGGTGAGCGCGTACGGCGCCACCGACTCCATCTGACGCAGCACGGTGTCGTAGTCGGCGTCGTCGTAGACGTGCACGGCGAGGATCGGGCCGAAGTACTCGGTGGTGAACACCTCGTGCTCGGGGTCGGTGCCCTCGATGACCGTGGGCCGCACGAAGAAGCCCTCGGAGTCGTCCTTCTGGCCGCCGGCCACGATCGACAGCGCGGGGTCGTCGTCGACGCGGTCGATGACGCCGGACAGCTTGGAGAACGACTTCCGGTCGATGACCGCGCCCATGAAGTTGGAGAAGTCGGTGACGTCGCCCATCGACAGCGACTCGGTGACCCCGACCAGGTCGTCGCGCAACCGCGCCCACACCGACCGCGGCACGTAGGCCCGCGAGGCGGCCGAGCACTTCTGCCCCTGGAACTCGAAGGCGCCGCGGACCAGGGCGGTGCGCAGCACGTCGAGGTCGGCCGAGGGGTGGGCGACGACGAAGTCCTTGCCGCCGGTCTCGCCGACGATCCGCGGGTAGCCGCGGTAGGAGGCGATGTTCTCCCCCACCGTCCGCCACAGGTGCTGGAACACCGGCGTCGACCCGGTGAAGTGGATGCCGGCGAGGTCGCGGTCGGCCAGCACGACCTCCGAGACCGGGATGCCGTCGCCGGGCAGCATGCTGATGACGCCCGGGGGCAGGCCGGCCTCCTCCAGCAGCCGCATGAGGAAGTGCGCGGCGAACTGCTGGGTGGGGGCGGGCTTCCAGACGACGGTGTTGCCCATGAGCGCCGGCGCGGTGGGCAGGTTGCCGGCGATCGCGGTGAAGTTGAACGGGGTGACCGCGTAGACGAAGCCCTCGAGCGGCCGGTGGTCGCTGCGGTTCCACACGCCCGGGGAGGACACCGGCTGCGCGGAGACGACCTCGCGGGCGAAGTGCACGTTCCAGCGCCAGAAGTCGACCAGCTCGCAGGCGCTGTCGATCTCGGCCTGGTAGGCGGTCTTGGACTGCCCGAGCATCGTCGCGGCGTTGAGCGTCTGCCGCCACGGGCCGGCCAGCAGGTCGGCGGCCTTGAGGAACACCGCGGCGCGGTCGTCGAGCGACAGGTCGCGCCAGGCCGGGGCGGCGGCCTTGGCGGTGGCCACGGCCTCCTCGGCGTCGGCGTGCGTCGAGTGCGCCGAGGTGCCCAGCACGGCCGCGTGCCGGTGCGGCTGGACGACGTCGAAGCGCTCGCCGCCGGCCATGCGCTGCTTGTCGCCGATGGTGGCCGTCAGCTCCAGCGGCTCGGCGGCCAGCTCGGCGAGGCGGGCCTGCAGCGCCGCGCGCTCCGGGGAGCCGGGCGCGTAGCTGAGCACGGGCTCGTTGTGCGGCGGGGGGACGCGGGTGATGCCGTCCACGGCATGCCTCCGGGTGGGGTGAGGGGTCAGTGGCTGACGAGGGCGCGGAGGAAGAAGCGCAGGTTGGCCGGGCGCTCGGCCAGCCGGCGGACGAAGTAGCCGTACCAGTCGACGCCGTAGGGGACGTAGGCGCGCACCGTGGTGCCGGCCGCGGCCAGCCGGTGCTGCTCGTCGACGCGGATGCCGTGCAGCATCTGCACCTCCCACGAGTCGGCGGCCCGGCCGTACTCGGCGGCCAGCCGCTGCGCGAGGTCGATCATCGCCGGGTCGTGGCTGCCGACCATGGGGTACCCCGGCCCCCGCATGAGGATGCCGAGGCAGCGGGCGTAGGCGGCGTCGACGTCGCGGCGGTCGCGGAAGGCGACCGAGGCGGGCTCGTCGTAGGCGCCCTTGACCAGCCGCACCCGCGAGCCTGACACGGCCAGCGCCTGGGCGTCGGCCTCGGTGCGCCGCAGCGCGGCCTGCAGCACGGCACCGGTGCCGGGGTGGTCGCGGCGCAGCTCGGCCAGGATCGCCAGCGTGGAGTCGACGGTGGAGGAGTCCTCCATGTCGAGGGTGACCGTGGTGCCGATCGCGGTGGCCCGCTCGACCACCGGCCGGACCAGCTCCAGGGCGACGTCGTGGCCGCCGGGCAGCGCCTGCCCGAACGCCGAGAGCTTGACCGACACCTCCGCGTCGGCGCCGAGCCCGAGCGGCGCGAGGCCGTCGAGGAGGGCGAGGTAGGCGTCGCGGGTGCCGCGGGCCTCCTCGGGGTCGGTGACGTCCTCGCCGAGGTGGTCCAGCGTCACCGCGAGACCCTCGCCGGTCAGCCGGGTGACGACGTCGAGCGCCTGCGGCAAGGTCTCACCGGCGACGAACCGCTCGACCACCCGGCGGGTCACCGGCGTGCCCACCACTGCGCGGCGCAGCCCCGGGCGCCGCGAGGCCCCCAGCAGCACGGTCTTCGTGGAGAGCACCGACCCGACCTCCGTCTCGTCCCGGACACCAGCGTCCGCCACCGACGCTAGGCAGCGCCCGGGCTCCCCGCCAGGGACAGACGTACGTCGCGCCCTCGTACATTCGTACGGTGCGCGACGACCTGCAGGACGTCGTCGACGAGGTCGCCCGCCTGCTCGGCGCCCCGGCGACGCTCGAGGACACCGACTTCACGCTCCTGGCCTTCGCCGCGCACCCGCTCGACGACGGCAGTGCCATGGACGCCGTCCGCACCCGGTCGATCCTCGGCCGCGGCTCCACCCCGGCGACCCGCCGCTGGTTCGAGGACCTCGGCATCGCCCGCGCGCAGGGGCCGCTGCGCACCCCCGCCGACCCCGACGCCGGCATCCTCACCCGCCTGCTGCTGCCGGTCCGCCACGAGGGCCGCACCCTCGGGTACCTGTGGCTGCTCGACGGCGGCCGCACCGACCCGGCCGACCCCGCCGACCCCGCGCTGGCCGCGGCGCTGGGCCTGGCCGCCCGCGCCGGGGAGCTGCTGGCCCGCCGGCGGGACGACGACGACCTGGCCGGCGCGCTCGCCGCGACGCTCGGGGGCCCGGCGGCCGCGCGGGAGCGGGCCGGCGCCGTGCTGGCCGACCGGTTCGCCGGCGCCGCGGTGGCACTGGTGGCGCTGCGCCCGGCCGGGGGCGCGGTGCCGTCCGACCGCCGGCTGCCCCCGGGTGCGGCGGTGCTGCAGGACGCCGACGGGCGCAGCGAGGTCGCCGTCGCCGTGCGGCTGCCCCGGCCGGCCGACCCGCGGGCAGCGTCGGCCGCCGCCGGCCCGCTGCTGGCCCGGCTGCCGGCCGGCAGCACCGCGGGGGTGTCCGACCCGGCGCCGGCGGTCGCCGACCTGCCCCGCTGCTGGGAGCAGGCGCGCACCGCGGCCGCGGTCGCCGCCGTCGTCCCGCGGCTGGCGCCGGTGGCCTCCTGGGTCGGGCTCGGCGGCTGGCGCGCCGCCGCGGCGCTGCCGGCGCCCGACCCGGCCGTCGCGCCGCTGCTCGCCGAGCCGGCGCTGGCCGCCACCGCCGAGGCCTACCTGGACGCGGCCGGCAGCGTCGCCCGGACGTCGGCCGCGCTGGGCATACACCGGCAGACGCTGTACTCCCGGCTCAACCGGATCACCGCCGTCACCGGCCTGGACCTCGCCGACGGCGACACCCGCCTGCTGGTGCACGCCTCGCTGCGCCGCGCCCGCCTGCCGTGACGCGGGTGGCCGAGGAGCCGGGCCGTCCCGCCGCGACGGCGTCCCCCCGCTGACCTACCCTCGGGTAACCGATCGTTGCGGGAGGAGAGGCGTTGCCGCGAGACACGGGCGGTGCCGGCGACGTCCTCCGGGACCTGCGCACGGCCACCGCCGTGGACCACGAGCGGGTCGAGACGACGCTCGGGCTGATGGACACCGACCTGGACCGGGACCGGCTGGTGGAGGTCCTGGGGCTGCTGCACGCCTTCTGGCGGGCCGCCGAGGCCGGCCTCGACGCCTGGGCCGCCCGCTCCTCCGCCGACGCCGACGCGCTGGACTGGCACCGCCGGCGGCGGGCCGCGCTCTACGCCGCCGACCTGCACGTCCTCGGCGGCCGGGTCGACGCCGGCCGGCCGGTCCTGCCCGCCGTCGCCGGCACCGACGAGGCGCTCGGCCGGCTCTACGTCCTCGAGGGCTCCACGCTCGGCGGCACGTTCATCGACCGCCACCTGGCCGGCCTCCCCGGGCTGCCCCGGCTGCGCTCCTTCACCCCGTACGGCGGCGACACCGGCGCGATGTGGGCGGCGTTCCGGCGCGTCACCCGCGGGCACGTGACCGGCGGGGGCGACGCCGGCCGGGTCGTCGGCGCGGCCCGCGAGACCTTCGCCGTCCTGGCCGACTGGTGCGCGCCGGCAGCGCGCTCCCAGGTCCCCGCGTGACCGACGTCGACGCCCGTGACGACGCCGCCACCGCCGGGCAGGACGTGGCCTGGCTCGAGCCCGGCGAGGCCGTCGACCTCGACACCTGCGCGCGCGAGCCGATCCACGTCCCGGGCAGCATCCAGCCGCGCGGCGCGTTCCTCGCCGTCACCGAGCCCGACCTCGTCGTCGTGCAGGCCTCGGAGAACCTCGCCGAGCTGACCGGGGTGGGGTGGGCCGACGCCCTGGGGCGGCCGCTGGCCGACGTCCTCGGGGTCGCCCCGGCGGAGGCGGTGGTCCGCTCGGCCAGCGCCTTCGGCGACCTGCGCGAGCGCAACCCGGTGGAGGTCACCCTCGACGTCGACGGCGAGCCGGTGCCGCTGGACGCGATCCTGCACCGCGCCCTGCTCTCCTCCGGCGAGGAGCCGGTGACCAACCTGGTCGTGGAGCTGGAGCCGGCGCGCGGGCCGCGGCCGTTCTCCTTCCCGAACACCTACCAGGCGGTGCGCGGCACGGTCGCCGCGCTCAACCGGGCCGTGACCCTGCAGGAGCTGTACGACACCACGGCCCGGGCGGTGCGCGAGCTCACCGGCTTCGACCGCGTGATGGTCTACCGCTACGACGCCGACTACCACGGCGAGGTGGTCGCCGAGGCCCGGGCCGAGCACCTCGGCTCCTTCCTCGGCCTGCACTACCCCGCCTCCGACATCCCGGCGCAGGCCCGGGCGCTGTACGAGAAGAACTGGCTGCGGCTGATCAGCGACGTCGACTACGTCCCCAGCCCCATCCGGCCGGCCGCCCACCCCGCCACCGGCGGGCCGATGGACCTCACCTACTCGACGCTGCGCAGCGTCTCGCCGATCCACCTCGAGTACCTGCACAACATGGGCGTGCGGGCCTCGATGTCGATCTCGCTGCTGCGCGACGACCGGCTGTGGGGGCTCATCGCCTGCCACCACTACGCCGGCCCCCACCAGCCGCCGTACGCCACCCGCGCCGCGGCGGAGTTCCTCGGCTCGACGCTGTCGCTGCGGCTGGTCGACCGCACCACCGAGGACGAGGTGCACCGGGCGCTGCAGGTGCGCTCGACGCTGGCCTGGCTGACCGCCGCGATGCTCGACGAGGACCGCCCGCTGGCCGACACCGTGCTCGGCGGCACCAACCTGCTCGACGTCCTGCCCGCCGACGGCGTCACCGTCTCGCTGCAGGAGGTCACCGGCGGCCGGGGCGAGCAGCTGCCGGCCGACGTCGTCGAGCGGCTGGTCGCCTGGGCCGCGGCGCACGGCGAGGAGGTCGTGGCCACCGACTCGTTGCAGCGGGAGGCGCCGGAGCTCGGCATCCCGGTCGACGTCGCCTGCGGGGTGCTCGTCGTCCCGCTGCCCGAGGGGCAGTACGTGCTGTGGCACCGGCGCGAGGCCGTGCGGCACGTCGACTGGGGCGGCGACCCGCACGAGAAGGCCCGCGCCGAGCGCGAGGACGGCGACGTGCGGCTGAGCCCGCGCAAGAGCTTCGACCGCTGGCGGGAGACGGTGCGGGAGCGCTCGTACCCGTGGACCCCGCAGGAGCGCGCCGAGGTGCACGACCTGCGGGTCCACCTGCTCGAGGCCCTCTACGCCCGCTCGCGCAGCATCGTGCGGGCCGCCGAGACCCTGCAGCGCAGCCTGCTGTCGGAGCCGCCGTCGCCCGCGGGCCTGGCCGTGGGCGTGCGCTACGTGCCCGCCACCCGCGAGGCGCAGGTCGGCGGCGACTGGTACGACGCGTTCGGCCAGCCCGACGGCTCCACGATGCTCGTCATCGGCGACGTCGTCGGCCACGACGTGCAGGCCGCCGCCTGCATGGCGCAGCTGCGCGGTCTGCTGCGCGGCATCGCCTTCGACCACGGCGACAGCCCGGCCCGGGTGCTGTCCCGGCTCGACGCCGCGATCGAGGGGCTGGAGCTCGGGGCGATCGCGACCGTGCTGGTCGCCCGACTGTCCCCCGCCGGCGACGGCGGCATGCGGCTGCGCTGGTCCAGCGCCGGTCACCTGCCGCCACTGGTCACCGGCCCCGACGGCGCCGCCCGCGTGCTCGCCGCGGAGCGGCCCGGCCTGCTGCTGGGGGTGGACCCGGGTGCCGTGCGGCCCGACGCCGACGTGCTGCTCGAGCCCGGGTCGACGCTGCTGCTCTACACCGACGGGCTGGTCGAGCGCCGGCACGGGGGCTTCGACGACGGCGTCGACCGGCTCGGGCGGGCGCTGGCCGACCTGTGCGACCGGCCGGTCGAGGAGGTCTGCGACGGCGTCCTCGACCGGCTGGTGCCCGGGGGCGCCGAGGACGACGTCGCGCTCGTCGCCGTCCGCCTGCTGCTTTCCTGAGACCGAGCACTTCCGCGGAAGTGCACGGATCGGCTCAGGGCCGGTCGGAGAAGTCGGCCTCCAGGCCGTCGTCCTGGGCACCGCCCTCGGCGGGCAGCGGCGCGTCGTCCTCGGCCGCCCGCAGCTCCGCGTCGCTGCCGGCGGGGGGCGCCTCGGCGCCGCGCTCGAGCTCGGCGAGCAGCTGCTGCTCGTCGGGGCGCAGGTCGCCGCCGCCGAGGTGCTCGCCGGGCCGGCCTGCGTCGGTGCCGGAGGCCATGCCGCTGTCGGGCAGGTCGGGCTCGGTCATCGCGTCCTCCCTCACCGCGGGAAGTTCGGCTCGAGGCGCGGCACGATCTGCATCTCCGGCACGAACGCCGACGGGTGCAGCAGCAGCAGCGTGCGGACGGTGTCGGCCACCGCCGACGGCGGCATCATCAGGTGCCCCGGGATGCCCCACTGCTCCATCATCGGCGTGTCCATCGCCGCCGGGATCACGCTCTGCACCCGGCACGGGAACGGCCGCTCGCTGCCGTCCTCGAGCCTGACCGCCTTCTCCCGCAGCTCGCGCTGGATGCAGCGGGTGGCGTTGAGGAAGCCGGCCTTGGAGCCGTTGTAGGCGATGGCGCCGCTGCCGGAGGTGAGCGCGGACAGCGACACGATGTGCACGACGTCGGCCGTGCGGCCCTCGGGCAGGTGCTGCACCCGCTTCAGGAACTCGCTGGTCAGGAAGACCGGCCCCTCGCAGTTGACCGCCATGACGCGGCGGTAGTCGTCGAGGTCGATGTCGGTGGCGTAGCCGGGGCGGTCGATGCCGGCCACGTTGACCAGCACGTCGAAGGCGTCGCCGTGCTGCTCGAACAGCTGGGCGACCACCGCGCGGCGGCTGGCGTCGTCGGTCACGTCCAGCGCGACGACGTCGGCGCTGCCCCCCGCGTCGGCGACCAGCTCGCGGGTGCGCGCGCTGCCGTCGGCGTCGATGTCGGCGACGACCACGTGCGCGCCGGCCTCGGCCAGCGACACGCACGTCGCCCGGCCCAGCCCGCTCGCCCCGCCGGTCACCAGTGCCACGCGGCCCTTGAGCTCCCCTGCCACCCGTTCCTCCGTCCTCCGGCCGTGCCGGCCGTGATCACGTCAGCGTCCCCGCCACTCTCGCCGAGGTCGGTCCGGCCCGCAGGTCGAGCGGGCCGGAGCGGGTCAGGCCGGCGCCGACCAGGCGTCGGCGAGGGTGACGGTGACCAGCTGCCGGCTCTCCACCAGCGCGAGCAGCTGGTCGAGCACGGTGGCGATCGCCGGCTGGTTGGCGTGGCCGACGATGATCGCCCGCGCCGCGAACCACTGCTCGGCGGCGGCCATCAGGCCCTCGGCCGAGACCACCCGGCCGTCGTCGAAGGTGCCGTTCCACATGACCGTCGTCGGGTGGCCGAGGTCGGCGGCGATGGCGTCGACGCGCTCGTCGTGCGAGCCGAAGGGCGGCCGCCAGAACGGGGTCTCGGTGACACCGAGCGTGCGGCGCATGAAGTCCTGGTTGCGCCGCAGCTCCTCGGCGACCTCGGCGTCGGGGACCGTGGTCAGGTCCGGGTGCGACCAGGTGTGGTTGCCGAAGGCGACCTGGCCGGACTCGATGAGCGGCCACAGGTCGCGGGCGTTGTCGCCCCACGTGCGGTAGGAGCCGTTGGGGAAGAACGTCAGCCGGGTGCCGGTGTCGCGGCAGAGGGCGACCAGCGCGGCGACCACCTCGCCGTTGCTGCCGTCGTCGATGGTCAGCGCGATCTGCGGCCCGGTGCCGGGCAGCTCCTCGACCACCCCCTGCGGGGCGGGGACGGCGACGATGCCGCCGGGACCGGTGGGGGTCGCCGGGGCCGGCGCGCGCACCGGCGCGGGGGCGGGCGGCTCGGCGAGGTCGAGGGCGGCGGCGCCGCGCCCGACGGCGGCGCCCGTGAGCCCGGCGGCGAGGAGGTACAGGAAGCCCCGGCGGTCCACGCGGCGGACGCTAG
This sequence comes from Geodermatophilus sp. SYSU D00814, assembly GCF_054050055.1. Classification (NCBI taxonomy): domain Bacteria; kingdom Bacillati; phylum Actinomycetota; class Actinomycetes; order Geodermatophilales; family Geodermatophilaceae; genus Geodermatophilus; species Geodermatophilus sp. SYSU D00814. The sequence goes on along the minus strand of NZ_JBJGYP010000002.1, from coordinate 228,115 downwards.
GAGCGCCCCCGGCGCGCCCCGGTGAGCGACACCAGGCGCCTCGCGCGCCCGACACGCTCGGTGGCCTGCCGACTACGACGCCGGGACGAGGCCCTGCTGCTCGATGAGCCGCGCCTGCTCGCGGCACCAGGGCGACCACGCGTCGCGCTCGGACTCCTCCTGGCGACGGCGGAACTCCGCCCACCCGAGCAGCTCCCACTCCCCCACCTCGCTCGGGTCGGGGTCGGGCGTGCCGGTGAAGCGGCCGAGGTAGACCGGGCAGACCTCGTTCTCCACCACACCGCGGAACTCCGCGCGGTAGCGGTAGCCGGGCAGCGCCGGGCGCAGGTCGGCCACCTGCAGCCCGAGCTCCTGGGAGGCCCGCCGGGCGATCGCGGCGCCGTCGTCCTCCCCGGGGCCCGGGTGGCCGCAGACGGTGTTGGTCCACATGCCGGGGAAGGTCTGCTTGCCCGCCGCGCGGCGGGTGACCAGCAGCCGGCCGTCGTCGGCGAACAGGTAGGCGGAGAACGCGCGGTGCAGCGGGGTGTCGCCGTGGTGCACCAGCGGCTTGGGCATCGTGCCGATGGGCGTCCCGTCGTCGTCGACCAGCACGATCAGCTCCGCCGCGGTCACCGTCACCGGACCATCCTCCCCCGCGGCAGGGTTCCGGCACACCTCGCCCGGGCACCGGGAGGGGATGCGGCAGTTCCAGAACGACGGCCTCACCTTCGACGTCCGCGACGGCGGCCCGCCCGACGGCGAGCCCGTGGTGCTCCTGCACGGCTTCCCGCAGGACTGCTCGGCCTTCGACCGGGTGGCCCCGCTGCTGCACGACGCCGGCCTGCGCACCCTCGCCCCCGACCAGCGCGGCTACAGCCCCGGCGCCCGCCCGCGCGGCCGCTCGCCGTACCGGCTGCGCGCGGTCGCCGGCGACGTCCTGGCGCTGCTGGACGCCGCGGGGCTGCAGAGCGCGCACGTCGTCGGGCACGACTGGGGCGGCGCGGTCGCCTGGGCGCTGGGTGCCTGGCACCCGGAGCGGGTGCGCACCCTCACGGCGCTGTCCACCCCGCACCCGGCCGCGGCCGGGCGGGCGGTGCTCACCAGCGACCAGGGGCTGCGGTCGTCCTACATGGCCGCCTTCCAGGTGCCCGTCGTCCCGGAGCGGCTGATGCTCGCCCGCGACGGCGCGGTGCTGCGCGGGGTGCTGCAGAACGGCGGCCTGCCCGAGGACACCGCCGCGCGCTACGTCGACCGGTTGCGCGAGCCGGGGGCGCTGTCGGCCGCGCTGGCCTGGTACCGGGCGGTCCCGCTGGCCGCCCGCGACTCCGTCGGCGAGGTCCCCGTGCCCACCCTGCACGTGTGGAGCACCGGCGACGCGTTCCTCGGCCCGGCGGCCACCGCCATGACCCGCCGCCACGTCACCGGGCCCTACCGGCTCGAGGTCCTCGACGGCGTGCCGCACTGGATCCCGGAGCTGGCCGCCGAGCGCACCGCCGCGCTCGTGGTCGAGCACGTCCGGACGGCGGTCGGCGCGCCCGGCTGATCAGCCGGCGCGGGCGGTCACCTCGTCGGCCGGGCCGAGCCCGGCGGCGGCCAGCGCAGGCGGCAGGCCGTCGTCGTGGCGCTGGTACCGGGTGACCACGCCACCGGCGACGGTGAACCGCGAGGCGACGACGGCGCGGCCGCGCTCGGCGCCGGTGGCCGGGTCGGCCCAGACGGCGTCCTGCTCGACGACGACCGCGCCGTCGGCGCCGCAGAACCAGCGCCGCGGCGCGCCGGAGAAGCCCGCCCGCGCCGTCCACGGGCCGAGCACCTCGCGGCCGCGCACGGTGCCGCGCGGTCCGACGACCTCCAGGTCCGGCGCCGACAGGGCCGTCGCGGCGGCGGCGTCGGCGCGGTCCACGGCGGCCAGCCACGCCTCGACGACCGCGAGCTGTCCCCTCATGCGGGGACGGTAGCGCCGCCGGGGCATGCCCGACCGCCCGTGCGGGCATGGTGCCCGGACCGTTCCGAGACCGAGGAGGCAGCCGTGTCCACCGCCACCACCCCCCGCCGCCGCTGGCGCGTCGCCGCCGTCGGCCTCGTCCTGGCCCTGGCCCCGGTGACCGCCGCCTGCGGCTCCGACGTCGTCGACGACGACGTGCAGGACACCGTGGAGGAGGGCGTCGACGACGCCGAGCAGGAGGTCGAGGACGCCACCGACGGCGAGGACTCCGACGGCTGACGGGGCAGGGTGCAGAGAACCCTCTGCAGAGAGGTCTTTGCAAAGAGTTCTCTGCATCTCTAGCCTGGGGGCGTGACCGAGGTCCCGCCCGAACCCGTCGTCGACGTCACCGACCCCCGGACCCTGCGTGCCCTGGCGCACCCGCTGCGCACCGGCCTGCTCGGCCTGCTGCGCTCGGAGGGCCCCTCCACGGCCTCCCGCCTGGGCCAGCGCCTGGGCGAGAGCAGCGGCACCACCAGCTACCACCTGCGGCAGCTGGCCGCGCTCGGCTTCGTCGAGGAGGTCCCCGGCGAGGGGACGGCGCGGGAGCGCTGGTGGCGGGCGCGGCACCGCAGCACCCGCTGGCGCACCGAGGACCTCGTCGACCAGCCCGGCGGCCGCGAGGTCGTCGAGGAGTTCACCCACCAGTCCCTGGGCCGGCAGCGGCGGATGCTCGCGGCGCACGCCGAGCAGCGGGAGTCCCTCGACGACGTCTGGCGCGACACCGTCTCGCTCAACGACTGGGCGCTGCACCTGTCCCCGGCGGCCGCCGGCGAGCTGGCCGAGGAGCTCAACGGCGTGCTGGCCCGCTGGCGCGCCGAGCGCGAGGAACCCGGTGCGCCCCTGGTGCACGTGCTGGTCGACCTGTTCCCGCTGACCGAGGACCCGGCGTGAGCGCGCCGCTGTCGGCGCGGTCGGCCGGCCGGCGGTTCGTCGGGCTCACCGCGCTGCGCTGGCTGCCGGTCGGCATCGCCGCGCCGATCACGGTGCTCCTGGCCTCCTCGCGCGGGCTGTCCCCGGCCGACATCGGGTTGGTGCTGGCCGTCTACTCCGTCGTCACGCTGCTGCTGGAGCTGCCCACCGGCGGACTCGCCGACGCGATTGGGCACCGGCCGGTGCTCGTCCTGTCCGGCCTGCTGGGCGTCGCGTCGCTGCTGACGATGGCCGTCGCGGACTCCGTGCCGCTGTTCGCCCTCGCCTGGGGGCTGCAGGGCGCGTCGCGCGCGCTGGACTCCGGCCCGCTGGAGGCCTGGTACGTCGACACCGTGCACGCCGCGGACCCCGACGCCGACCCGGCGACGGGCCTGTCGCGCGCCGGTGCCGCCGACGGCCTGGGGCTGGCCCTGGGAGCGGCGCTCGGCGGGGCACTGCCGCTGCTCGCCGAGGGCGGGGGCAGCGCGGCGCTGGTCCTGCCCCTGCTGCTGGCCGCGGCGCTCGTCGTGGTCTCGGTGGTCGCCGTCGCGGTGCTCGTCGTGCCGCTGCCGACCGCCCCGACCGGCGGGCTGCGGGCCCTGGCCGCCGGGGTCCGGGAGGTGCCGGTGGTGGTGCGCGACACCGTGCGGCTCGCGTCGCGGCACCGCGTCCTGCGGCGGCTGCTGGTCATCTCGTTCCTCACCGGCACCGCGCTGACCACGCTGGAGGTGCTCGGGCCGCTGTGGTTCGCCGAGCTCGGCGGCGGCCTGGACCGGGGTGCTGTGGTGTACGGCGTCGTCATGGCCGTGTCGTTCGCCGCCGCGGGGCTCGGCGCGCTGCTCGCGCCGGCCGCCCGCCGGCTGGCGCGGGGGTCGGTGGCCTGGGCGAGCTTCCTCACCGCGGTGGTGTGGGCCCTCGCCGTCGTCGGTGTGGCGCTGGCCGGGCACGTCGCGGTGGCCGCCGTCGCCTTCGTCGTCTCCTACCTGGCCAACGGCGCCGGCTGGCCGCTGCGGCAGGCGCTCATGCACGAGCAGGTGGGCGCCGCCCAGCGGTCGACGACGGTCTCGGCGAAGTCGGTCGCGCTGATGCTCGGCGGCGGCCTGGGCAGCCTGCTGCTCCCCCGCCTGGCCGACGCCGCCGGGCTGCCCGCGGGCTTCCTCGCCGGCGCCGTCGCCGTCCTGCTCATCGGGGTGGTCTCCCTCGGGCTGCGGCCCGCGGAGGCGCAGGGTGAGACAGCTCGCCGTATCGCAGCGGGGGCCAGCGGGTAGCGGCACGTCATGGCTGAGCTCCCCCAGGCACACCTCGAAGGCCTCAAGGTCGCCGTCACCGGCGCGAGCGGCAACGTCGGCACCGCGCTGCTGCGGCGGCTGACCGCGCCGGGCAGCGGCGTGGCCGAGGTGCGCGGGCTGGCCCGCCGGCAGCCGCCGGACACCGAGCCGTACTCGTCGGTGACCTGGTACACCGCCGACCTCGGCGAGACCGCCAGCGAGCAGGCGCTGACCAACCTGCTCGAGGACGTCGACGCCGTCGTGCACCTGGCCTGGGTGCTGCAGCCGGGCCGCCGGTCCGAGGAGCTGCACAGGGCGAACGTCGACGGCACCCGGCGCGTCATGCGGGCGGCCGTCGCCGCCGGGGTGCAGCACGTGGTGCACATGTCCTCGCTCGGCGCCTACGCCGCGGGCGGCGGCGACCGGCCGGTGACCGAGGACTGGCCGGTCACCGGCATCCCGAGCTCGCAGTACAGCCGGCAGAAGTCCGAGGCCGAGCGGGTCGTGCGCGAGGTCGTCGGGCGCAAGAAGGACGTCACGCTGACCGTCGTCCGGCCCACCCTCGTGCTGCAGCCCGAGGCGGCCAGCGAGATCGGCCGCTACTTCCTCGGCCCACTGGTGTTCGGCGCCGTCCGCCTCGTGCCCGGGCAGCTCGCCTCGGTGCTGCCCCTGCCGCTGCCGTCGCTGCGGGTCGGCTTCGTGCACGCCGACGACCTCGCCGACGCCATCGTCCGCATGCTCGACCGGCGCGTCCCGGGGCCGTTCAACGTCGCCGCCGACCCCGCCCTCGACGCCGACGGCATCGCCCGCGCGCTGGGCACCACCCGGATCCCGGTCCCGGCCGTGCTGGTGCGGACCGGGCTGACGGCGGCCTTCCGCGCGCACGTGGTGCCTACCGAGCCGGGCTGGCTCGACCTCGGCATCCAGTCGCCGGTGCTCGACACCAACCGCGCCCGCACGCAGCTGGGCTGGCACCCCGCACACCGCGGGGACGACGTGCTGCGCCAGTTCGTCGCCGCCCTCGGCCGTGGCGACGGCGCGCCGGGCCCGCTGCTGTCCCCCACCGGTGGCCGCTCCCACGACCCGGGCGGCGATCCCGCGAACGTACCGAACCGTCGTCCGGACTGAGCGCCACTGACGGGGCCCACGGCCTCGGTTCCGTCACCTTCCAGCGGTTGAGGCCGGTCACCGTCGGGCCTGCGGCCGCGCGGCGGCCGGTCCTGTGACCTGGCCTTTCGGAGCCACGGGGCTTGCTGATCCATTCGATCGAACGTATGATCGAACACGTGACGGAAGTGCTGGCGGCCGACGAGCCCGTGGTGGGGTGGGCGTCGGGGCCGCTGGGTGCGGTGCAGGCCGCCGATCGCGAACTGTCCCGGCAGACGGCGTTGCGGGCGCGGGCGATCGCGGCGTTCGCGGAGACGCGGCCCGTCTCGGCCGACCGGCCGCCGGGCTCGCCGGGGGCGATGGCGGCGGAGCGGTGGGCGGCGCGGGCCGAGGTGCTGCGGCCGGTCAGTGAGTGGGCCACCCAGGAGCTGGCGATGGCGCTGTCTCTGTCGACCCAGTCCGCGCTGGTGCTGCTCGAGCGGTCGCTGACACTGGTGCACCGGCTCCCGGGCACCCTCGATGCCCTGCAGTCCGGGGCGCTGCACGTCGGGCACCTCGCTCCGCTGCTGGACAAGGTCGCCCCGATCGCTGACGACGCGCTGCGTGCCGCGATAGAGCGGGACCTGCTGGCCTGGGCGGCGGGGCGGCTGAGCACACCGGCCCAGCTGGGCGACAAGGTGCGTCGGGAGGTGCTGCGACGCAACGTCCGCTCGGCCGCGGACGACCTGGCGAAGGCGGTGCGGGAGCGCGGGGTCATCGCCCGGCCCGACCGGGTCGACGGCATGAGCATGGTGTCGGCACTGCTGACCACGCCGGAGGCCGCCGCACTGCTCGCGGCGCTGGGCGCCTACGCCGACGCGCTGCCTGCCGACGGACGCACCCGGGAGCAGAAGATGGCCGACTGCCTGCTGGACCTGGTGCTGCGCCCCGGCGAGACCGGCCTGCCCCCGGTGCAGGTCGCCCTCACCGTGGTCGCCCCGGTCGGGGCGCTGCTGGGCGGGGATGCCCCGTGCGAGATCGACGGCCAGGTGGTGCCCGCCGAGGTGGTGCGTGCCCTGCTCGCCGCCCTCACCGGTCACGCGGCCGCCACCGACACCGAGTCCGCCGACACCGCCCCCGCCGACACCACCCCCGCCGACACGGCACCGGCCGGGCCCGAGCCGCCTGACAGGGCGGGCACGTCCGCGGTGGTGTCCGAGGCGGAGGACTTCGCGCGCTGGTCGCAGGAGCTGGAGCAGCGGGTGCTGGCCGGCGAGTTCGACGCCGAGCCGGCCCCCTGCTACCTGGAGGAGGACGGACCACCACCCGACAGCTGGCCCGACGGCCCACCATCACTGGCACCCCCAGGGCATCGCCCCGCCCCGGCCGTGCCCGACGGGTGGTGGGCGCGCGCCGACCGCGCCGTCGACGACGCCGGCACCGCCCTGCTCACCCTCGAGCGCGCCCTCGGCCACGCCCGCCGGACGGTGGCCACCGCCGAACGCGCCGACACCGCCGACGAGGCCGGCTGGGCGGCGAGTGCCGCCGGCCGGGTCTCGGCCGCACCCGACGCGCTCACCGCCCTCGCCGCCGCCGATCAGGCCCGCGCCGACCTGGCCGACCTGCTCGCCCGCACCGCCGGCGGCGGGCTGGCCGACCGGCCCCGCCTCGCCCTCACCGATGCGGTCACCGGCGCCCTGCTCGCCCTCACCGACCTGCCCGGACTACAGCAGGCCGCCCGCGCCGGCGCCGGAGTGAGCCCCCCGGGCGAGAGCCCCGGCTACCGACCCACCGCGGCCCTGGACCGGTTCGTGCGCGCCCGCGACCGGCGCTGCCGCTTCCCCGGCTGCCGCCGCCCCGTCCCCCGCCACGGCGAACTCGACCACCACACCCCCTGGCCCGCCGGCCCCACCACCGCCGCCAACCTGGCCGGCTACTGCACCGGCCACCACCGCGGCAAGCACCAGGCACCCGGCTGGCAGCACCACCTGGCCCCCGACGGCACCCTCACCGTCACCACCCCATCCGGCCTCACCGCCACCACCACCCCACCGCCCTACTGAGGCGGGCCCTGCCGCCAGCCGCGCGCGACAGGTCGGTGCGACTCAGCCCTCCGCCAGGCGTGCAGCGTGCTCCTGCTCCTCGGGTCGGACCTCCGACGGCCACGTGCCGACGAGCCGCCACGAGACGGTCCCGCCCGATGGAGTCGCACCCGTGCCCGCGGCCAGGGCGTCGTCGATCGTCCCCCGTACCTGCTGCTCATCCTCCGGCTCGGCCGCGAAGAGCACCCGCAGTCGCACCTCGTCACCTGTCCGCTGCGCCCGGGTGTGGTGCGGGGCGAGCGGGCACGGCGGCTCGTGCTCCCAGCTGCCGCACAGCGCGACGGTGATCGCGCCGCCGGGCGCGCGCTGGTCGGCGCCGGCCGCCATCGACAGCACCGCGTCGTGGGCGAACCGCTCCTTGGCCACTCGGCCACTGTGGCAGCACGCCGGCCCGCCGGGTCCTCCGCTCACCGGCGGACGGCGTAGCGCACCAGGACGTTGTCGGATCCCTGGGGGTGACGGACGCCCAGCAGGCACAGGTCCGCAGGTGCGTCGAAGGTCGGGGTACCGCCGCCCAGGGCACGGGGTCCCACCACGAGGTGGATCTCGTCGACGAGGCCCTGGGCCAGCAGCCCGTTCCAGGTCGTCCGGCTGCCGAACACCAGGATGTCGCCGGACCCGTGCTCCTTCTCGGCGGTGACCCGGGCCGTCGCGTCGGCGCGCGGCACGACCGACGTCACCGCGTGCCACGGGTTGTCGGCCGGCACGACGAGCCCGTCACTGACGACGACCTTCGGCAGCGGGTCGTAGAGCCGGCTCAGTTCACGGTTGTCCTCGCTGAGCGCGCGGTCGGCCGGGTCGTGCGGTGCCGCCGCCACGGTCGGCCAGTAGGAGCTGAAGCCCTCGAACGAGCGGCGGCCGAGGAGCACGGTCCCGGCGGCGCGGATCCGTTCGAGGTTGTAGGCGTCGAAGGCGGCGTCCATGTTCAGCGCCATGACGTCACCGCCCGGCCCCTCGTAGAACCCGTCGATGGAGACGATGTTGCTGACGACGACGGTGCGCACGGCTTCCTCCTCCGATCGGACCCCTGGGTGGGTCCTGCACCCGAGGGACGGAGCCGGTGCGGCCTTCTCGACATCGCCCGTCCGGCGCCGCGGGAACGCTCAGCTCCGGCTGGTCCAGGCGCCGACCGTGCGGCCGGTGGCGCCGAAGACGTCGGCGGCCTGCTCGCTGCGCAGCGCGACGAACGTCCCCTCGGCCTCGGCCAGCACCACCTCGGGGGTGTCCTCGGCGACCAGCCGGGCGTGCGCGGTGGTCCGCCGTCCGTCGGTGCCGCCCATCTCGGCGGTGAGCAGCAGCGGCACGCCGAGGTGCACCGGCCGGCGGTAGCGGACGGTCAGCGCGGCGGTCAGCCCACCCCGCCCGGCGGCGCGCAGTGCGCGGGCCAGCACGTGGTCGAGCAGCGTGGCCACGACCCCGCCGTGCACCAGCCCGGGTGGCCCCTCGTGCGCCTTGCCCACGGTGACCCGGCCGGTCGCCCGCCCGTCGGGGCTGTCGGTCGCGACCAGCGGCGGCGCCACGGGGCTGCCCGGGCCGTACACCGGGCTGTACCAGCGCTCGCCTGTCTCGGGGTCGTCGACGCGGGCGATCTCGTGCAGCCCCCGGCCGGCGGTCCGCAGCCGGGCCGTCAGGTCCCGCACCGCGGCGGCCACCGACTCGAGCTCCGCCTCGGGCACCTCGGTGCGGACGGCGGCGTCGACCAGCTCGCGCAGCGCGCCGCCCAGCTCCCCGACGACGACCCGGCGCCCGGCCCGCTCCTCCGGTGACAGCGGCTCACCCACGCGGCATGCCGGCCGCGCGCAGCAGCCCTCCCCCGACGATCACCCGCTGCACCTCGCTCGTGCCCTCGTAGAGCCGGTACAGCCGGGCGTCGCGGTAGAACCGCTCGACCGGCGTGGTGCGCAGGTAACCCAGCCCGCCGTGCACCTGGACGGCGCGGTCGGTGGCCCGCCCCACCATCTCGCTGCACCACAGCTTCGCCGACGACGGCCCGATCGAGGTGTCCTCGCCGCTGTCGTAACGGGCCGCCACCTCCCGGACCATCGCCCGACCGGCCAGGTGCTCGGCGTGCACGTCGGCGATGAGCGCCTGCACCAGCTGGAACCGGCCGATCGGGGCACCGCCCTGCTTGGCGGTGGCGGCGTAGGCCACCGACTCGTCGAGCACCCGCTGCGCCATGCCGACGCACAGCGCGGCGATGTGCAGCCGGCCGCGGGAGAGCACGGTGAGCGCCTTGGCGTACCCGCGCCCCTCCTCCCCGACCAGCGCGTCGGCGGGCACCCGGACGCCGTCGAAGAACACCTCCGACGTCCACGCTCCGGACTGACCCATCTTCTTGTCCCGGGGCCCCAGCGTGACCCCGGGCGCCTTGGCGTCGACGACGAAGCTGGAGATCCCCCGCCCGCCCCTCTCCTCCGGGTCGGTGCGCGCGAAGACGACGAACAGGTCGGCCAGGGGCGCGTTGGTGATGTAGCGCTTGGCGCCGTCGAGCACCCAGCCGTCGCCGTCGCGGCGGGCGGCGGTGCGCAGGCCGGCAGGGTCGGAGCCGGCCTCGGCCTCGGTGAGCGCGAAGGACCCGATCAGCTCCCCGGCGGCCATCCGCGGCAGGTACGCCTTCTTCTGCTCCTCGCTGCCGAAGCGCGCGATCACCTGCCCGGCGATGCCGTTGTTGGTGCCGAACAGCGAGCGGAACGCCGGCGTCGTGTAGCCGAACTCGAAGGCCAGCTCGACGTCCTCCCGCATGTCCACGCCCAGGCCGCCGTACTCCTCGGGCAGCGCGTAGCCGAACAGGCCCATCTCGGCGGCCGCGTCGCGCAGCTCCTCGGGGATGCGGTCGTCGAGGTCGATCTCCTCCTCGCGCGGGACCACCACCTCCCGGACCAGCCGGCGCACCGCGTCCCGGATCTGCGTGAAGTCCTCGGCGTCCACGGCCCCATGGTGCCGGTGCGCGGGCACCCCCGGCGAGCGGGCCTCGCAATGCGGCACAGGTGGCGATGAGCGACCGGGCGAGCACTCCCCGTTGTGAGCAGCGGTCGGCGGCACTACGGTCGTGGGCGGCACCCGAACCAGTGGTGCCGCTGCCACCCGGAGTAGCCGTGCACCTCTCCGTCGCCGTCGTCCCCGCGCCCGCCCAGGTCGTCGTCCGCCTCACCGGCGACGCCGGGCACCCGACCCTCGCCCGCCTCACCTCGGCACTGACCCGGGCTGCCGGCCACGGCACCGGCAGCGTCGTCGTCGACGTGGCCGGGGCTCGCTTCGACGACGGCACCGGTCTGCAGGCCCTGGCCGGCTTCAGCGACACCCTCGCCGCGGCCGGCCGCCGCTGCCGGGTGGTCGGCGCGCCCGCCGCCGTCCGCCGCCAGGTCTGGGAGGCCGGCCTGGCCGGCCGGCTGGAGCTCGACGGCCCGTTGACCGGGCAGGACCCCGTGCGCCCCCGCCCGCCGCGGCCCGACCGCGAACCGCCGGTCACCGCCGCCTGGGTGCCGTCCCTGCACGAGGAGCCGCGCCGCCCCCGCCCGGAGCCGCACGCCGTGCACGGCCCCCGGGGCCTGCGGCGCTCGGCCACCCCGGTCGCGCTCGACCGCTGGCGCTGACGCCGGAGGCCCAGCGGGAACCGCCGCCGTCCCCGACGATGCTCCTCAGGTCCGACCGGCGACACCGGCACGAGGAGACGGCATGGGCGAGATCGTGGTGCTCCGGCACGGCGCGACCGAGTGGAGCCGCAGTGGCCAGCACACCGGCGTCACCGACCTGCCCCTGCTGCCCGAGGGCGAGCAGCGGGCCCGTGCGCTGGCCCCGAGCCTCGCCCGGCGACACCTCGTCGAGGTCTGGGTGAGCCCGCGGCAGCGGGCCCGGCGCACCGCCGAGCTGGCCGGGCTGACCCCCACCGCCGTCGACGAGGACCTCGTCGAGCTCGACTACGGCGGCTACGAGGGGCGCACCACCGCCGAGATCAGCGAGCAGCTGGGCCGCGAGTGGTCGGTCTGGCGGGACCCCGTCGTGCCCGGGGACACCCCCGGCGAGACCCTGGAGCAGGTCGGGAAGCGGGTCGACCGGGTGCTGGAGCGGGCCCGCCGGCGGCTCGACGACGGCGACGTCGCGCTGGTCGCGCACGGGCACGTGCTGCGCGTCCTGACCGCCCGCTGGCTGGACCTCGAGCCGGCCGACGGCAAGTTGTTCGCCCTGCCCGCCGGCGCCTACGGGGTCCTCGGCCACGAGCACGCGCGGCCGGTGCTCACGGGGTGGGGTCTGGACTGACCGCCGCGGCCGGGGCGGTAGCGGGGGCCTCGGGCCGGCCGAACAGCCAGCCCTGGGCGAGGTCGGCGCCGAGCGCGGTGACCTCCTCGGCGGCCCGCTCGTCCTCCACGCCCTCGGCCACCACCACCGCGCCGAGGCGGTGGGCGTGCGCGGCGACGGTGCGGACGACCGCGCGGGCGCCGTCGTCGGGCAGGGCCGAGACCAGCGGGCGGCCGAGCTTGACCACGTCGGGCCGGACGACGTCGAGCAGCGAGGCGCTCGACCAGCCCGCGGCCACCTCGTCCAGGGCCACCCGCCAGCCGTGCGCGCGGTAGGACTCGAGGACGGCGAGCAGGTGCCCGCGGTCGGCGACGGCGGCCCGCTCCCCCACCTCGAGCACCAGCTGCCCCGGCCGCAGACCGGCCAGCGCCACGGCCTGCGCGGTGCTGTCCAGGTCGGCGTCGGGCCGCAGCACCGAGGTCGGGTGGGTGTTGACGAACAGGTCGGCGTCGCCGAGCCAGTCCGCCGCGCCGGCGATCGCGCACTCGCGGCCCACCCGGTCCAGCCGCGGCAGCCAGCCCGCGGAGTCGGCGACGAAGAACAGGTCGCCGCCGTCGACGGCGCGGCCGTCGGAGTCGCCGCGCAGCAGTGCCTCGTAGGCCACCACCGAGCGGTCGGCGAGGGCGACGACCGGCTGGTAGGCCGACCACAGCTCGGCCTCGGCCAGCACGCCGACCTCCGCGGTGACGCCGCGCCGGGCCAGCTCCTGGGCGAGGGTGGGCGCGGTCAGCAGCGCGCGCACCAGCGCCGTGTACTCGTTGGCCGGGTCGGTGGCCACCCGCACGGCCTCCGCCTCTGCGCCGGTCAGCTCGCGGGAGATGCGGTCGAAGAAGAGCTCCACCGCCAGACCGTCGTGCTCGTCGGCCAGGTCGAGCAGTCCCGGGGCGGCGAAGGTCGACAGCCCGACCGCGCGCGCCACCGCCGCCACGGCCGGCAGCACGTGCTCGGCCGCGCTGGCCAGCAGGACCCGGGTCGCCGCCTCCGGCAGGTCCCACTCCTCGCGCCGGCGGGCCGCGCCGATCGTGCTCGCCACGGCCAGCAGGATGACCGACGCGCCGGGGCGCGGCGGGCAGGCGCGCGGGCGCGCGAACAGGCGGGTGCACCGCGCAGCCGACCACCGTCGCGGGGCCCCGGAGGCCCTAGGGTCGCCCCATGGCTGCTGCCCCGGTCACCGACCCACCGGCACGCACGGGCCGCGGAGGACGACCACGCGACCCCAGCCGCGACGACGTCATCCGGGCGGCGATCCTGCGACTGCTCGGCGAGGTCGGCTACGGCGCGCTCACCATGGACGCCGTGGCGGCGGAGGCCGGCGTCGGCAAGGCCACCATCTACCGCCGCTGGCGCACGAAGCAGGACCTCGTCATCGACACCGTCTCCGAGCTCAACCGCGCCTGGATCCTCGACGCCGACACCGGGTCCCTCGAGGGCGACCTGCGCCAGCTCGTGCACCGGATGGTCGAGATGATGGCCAGCCCCGTCGGCGCGGCCACCCGCTCGCTGCTGGCGGCCATGCAGCACGAACCGGCGCTGATCGACGCCTTCCGCGAGGGCCCGATGGCGATCTGGCGGCGGGCTTTCGCCGACATGTGGGCCCGCGCCCAGGCGCGCGGCGAGGTGGGGCCCGGCATGACGCAGTCGATCCCGGCCGAGGCGGCCACGGCGCTGTTCGTGCAGCGCTGGCTGGTCACCCGCGAGCCGGTGGACGCCGCCTACGCCGACGCGGTGCTCGAGCGGGTCGTCCTCCCGCTGGTCCGCCAGGAGTCCACCGGCAGCCGGGCGGGCTGACCCCCGGCCCGGTCACCAGCCGAGCGTGCCCGGCTCCCCCTTGAACGGCCCGACGACGTCGTCGGTGATCCAGCCGCCGTAGAAGTCCCCGGCCTGGGCGCGGACCTGCTCCCCGTCGACGGTGGCCCGGTCCACCCGGCTCGGGTAGAACGCCACCGCCCCGCGCAGGTGCTCGTAGCCGGCGGTGGGCTGCTCGTAGGACCACGCGACCGACGGGCGGCGTGCCCCGTCGACGACGGCGTCCCAGTACGTGGCCGCGCCCTTCCACTCGCACCACGACGAGCCGCCCGCCCGCTCGAGCACCCCGGGGACGACGTCCTCGCGGGGCACGTAGTACACCGGCGGGTGGCTGGTCTCGCAGACCCGGACCGCGCGGGTGGTGTCGGCGACGACCCGCCCGCCGATCTCCACGACGACGCGCCGCGGGGTCACCTCGGCCGAGGGCGGGCGCGGGTAGTCCCACACCGACTCCTGACCGGGACCGGCCGGGTCCCGCCGGGGGGCGCGCACGTCAGCGCGTGCGGCGCGGGACCGTCCGCCGCGCGGCCCGGCGGTGCCGGACCTTCTGGACGACGACCAGCGACACCAGCAGGCCCAGGCCGCCCATGGTGGCCTTGCCGGCGGGCGACTGCAGGAACCGGGTGACAGCGGCCTGCCCCTGCGCCTTGAGCCGGTCGGGACTGCCCTTGAAGGCCAGCTGGTCCAGGGTGGCCGCCAGCGACTCGCGGGCGGCGTCGATCTCCAGCTGGATCTCTCGGGGGTCGCGAGGCTGAGGAGGCACGGCCGACAGCCTGCCAGACTCGGCCCCGACCGGCCCGTTCCGCCGAGCCGGGGCACTCTGCCGGGCGATCACACCTACACTCTGCGGCCACGCGGGAGTGGTGTAACGGCAGCCACGCCAGACTTAGGATCTGGTGCCTCCGGGCGTGCGGGTTCGACTCCCGCCTCCCGCACGCGGCGACGTCTCCGGGCCCCCTTGCCCCGGGCGGTCGCCGGGAGGAGCCTGCGGCCCCGTGGGGATCTACGGCCGGTGTGTCCGCCCCCGGCTGCTCGACCGGGCCCTGGGGCCGCGGCTGACCGGGCCGATCCGGGAACGGGTGTGCGCCGGGCTGACCGGGGACGTGCTCGAGATCGGGTACGGCTCGGGGCTCAACCAGCCGCACCTGCCGCCGGCGGTCACCGGGGTGTGGGCGGTGGAGCCGTCGGGGACGGCGCTGCGGATGTCGCAGGAGCGCCGCGCGGCCTCCCCGGTCCCGGTCGCCGTCGCCGGGGACGACGCCCGCGCCCTGCCCTTCCCCGACGACCGCTTCGACTCGGCGCTGTGCACCTGGGTCCTCTGCGGCATCCCCGACGCCGGCCGCGCGCTGGCGGAGGTCGCCCGCGTGCTCCGGCCCGGCGGTGTCCTGCACTTCGTCGAGCACGGCGCGGCCCCGGACCCCGCGGTGCTGCGGTGGCAGCGGCGCGGCACCCCGGTCAACCGCGTGGTGTCCGGCTGCGTCCTCGACAACGACGTCGCGGGGCTGCTGGCCGCCTCGCCGCTGGCGGTCACCGAGGCGAGGACCTGGTACCAGGACGGCGTGCCGCGGGTCGCCGGGTTCATGACCAGCGGGCGGGCCGCCGCCTGACCCGGCTGCTCAGCCGAGGGTGACGGTGAGGTCCACCTGCGGCGAGGGCAGCTCCGGGTCGTCGACGTCGCCCACCGCGACCAGGTGCACCGCGTCGCCGTCGGTCCCGCGCAGCGCCAGCCCCTCCACCTTGACCACCCGGCCGTCCACCTCCGGCAGCGGCACCACGTCGAGCACCCGGCCGCCGTCGGCGAGCACGAGGGCGGTGGCCACCACCGGGCCGTCGTCGACCGGGTTCGGGGTGTCCTCCGCGGCGGCCGCGAGCAGCTCCCGGCCGTCGGGCAGCGCGACCGCGTCGGTGACCGCCAGGCCGACGCCGGCCACCTCCCCGAGCTCCAGGACGTGCGCGGCACCCAGGGGCACCGGGCCGGCGCCTGCCCGGCCGAGCAGCACGGCGACCAGGGCCTCCAGCGGCACCTCGACCGCGGCGTTGGCCACGCCGGCGGCCAGGTTGCCCCGCTGGTACCAGCGCAGCACGTCCCCGGCACGGCTGGCGCCCTCCAGGTTCAACTGGTCGACCGGCACGCCGAGGCGCTCGGCGACGGCGCCGTACAGCGGCGCGAGGTCCGCGGCCCGCACGCCGGGCCGGTCGCCGTCGAGGGTGACGAGGACGCCGCGGGTGCGGCGCGCCGCCGACCCGGAGCCCAGCAGCAGCACGCCTGGGAGGCCGTCGGCCTCCACCGGGCAGGCCACCTCGAGGTCGGGCTTGAGGTGCTTGGTGCCCGCGGCCTCGGAGAACCGGTCGAGGCCCTCGACGGGCGGCAGCAGGCGCAGGCGCGCCACGCCGCCCGGGCGCTGCCAGGCCGCGTGCGTGGCGTCGTCCTGGGCGACGAGCCAGCCGTCCCCGAGCGGGGCGATGCCCGACGCCGCGGTCACCGGCGTCCCGTCGTCGAACCGGAGCCGCCGCACCGCCGTGATCCCCACCCGCACGCCGCAGCGGTGCCCAGCGCCGGGCCGGTCCACGCCGCCGACCGCGACGAGGATCACACCGGCGGCGTTCCCGCTGGTGGGCGCCGCGGCACCCGGGAACGCGACTGCGGGTCCTCCCGCGGCCCCGTAGTGTCGAGCGGACCGCCCGGTGTGACGACGAGGTCGCCGGGTGGTCGTCTTCCCCGCACGTCCTCGACCCCGTCGGAGCCCATGTCCTCGCGCACCGAGATCCAGCCGCGTCCCGACCAGGCCCCCGAGAAGCCCCCGCGCACCACCCTCTCCGTCAAGCAGGTGGTCGCCGGTGCCCTCGCCGCGGTGTCCGCCGCGGTGGCCGCCTCCTTCTTCGGGGTGGCCGGCACCGTCATCGGCGCGGCACTCGTCAGCGTGGTGAGCACCGTCGGGTCGGCTCTCTACACCGCCTCCCTCGACCGCACCGCCGAGCGGCTGAAGCGGACCCGGGAGCGGCAGGACACCCGTCCCGCGCCGGCCGCCGACGCCCCCGACGACGCCGCCGCCACCAAGGTGCTGCCGGCCGCGCTCGACCCGCGTCGCGCCCCGGCTCCGCGCCGGCGGCCCCGCTGGTCGCGGGTCGCGGTGTACGCCGTCGCCGTCTTCGCGGTCGCCATGGCGATCGTCACCGGCGTCGAGCTGGTGGGCAAGCAGCCGGTGTCGGCGCTGGTCGGCGGCACCGAGGACTCGTCGTCGTCGTCCACCACGATCGGTGAGCTGTCGACGGCGTCGTCGTCGCGGGACACCACGCCGGCCGAGACCGACCCCGCCGACGGGACCCCCACCGAGGCCCCCGCCACCCAGACCCCGCAGCCCGGTGACGACACCGGGGAGTCGACGACCCCCACCGAGGACCCGGAGGAGGCCGAGGAGTCCGCGCCGGCCACCGGGAGCGACGCCGAGGACGGCACCGGGTCCACCGAGGACGGCGGCGGGAGCGGTCAGACCGCTCCCGCCGAGCCCTCGACGCAGGCACCGCAGACCGGCTCGGGATCCGGCTCGGACACCGGCTCGGACACCGGCTCGCAGTCCGGGACGGACGGCGGCGCGGGGGCCGGGCCGGCGTCCTGACCCGTCAGCCGCGCGACCGGCGCGGGACGAGCTTCAGCAGCGCCATCCCGGCGAAGACCAGCGTCACGCCGGCGACCACCCACGCCAGGGCGTTGAAGCCGGTGTAGGCCAGGGCGGTCGAGCCGCCCACGCCGCTGGCGGTCACGTAACCCGCCTTGCTGTACACGTGCACCTCCCTCCTGGGGGGTCGGGTCGCCGCCGGGGCCGGCGGCGGGGATCAGGGAGTCGCCGGTGCGGCGACGTGGTGCCAGGTGGCCTCGCGCCGGCGGACGACGTCGAGCAGCGAGCGCACGAACACCGCCTGGATGAACAGGTCGTAGACCAGCTCCACCAGCAGCGGCAGGGCCAGGAGCAGGGCGCGCCACCCGCCGCGGCGGACGGTCACCAGGCGCTCGGCGAGGAAGACCAGGCCGACCGATCCCCAGAACGGGTCGAGGGTCAGGCCGCCGTCCCGGGACAGGACCAGGACGGTCAGCAGCAGGTAGGCCTGGAAGGCGAGGACGCCGAGGCCGATGCCCACCTGCTGTCCCCAGTAGCGCAGGGTGACCCGGGACAGGCCGTAGTGCCGCAGGTTCTCCAGGGCACCGCGCTGCCACCGCATCCGCTGCTTCCACAGGTCCGACCAGGTGGGCATGATCTCGGTGACCACCGCGCACGCCGAGGGGCTGGTCAGCCGCCAGCCGAGGGTCTTCAGCGCGAGGGTGAGCTCGTTGTCCTCGGTGAGGGCGAGGGTGTCGTAGACCTGGCCGCGGGTGCCCGGCAGCGTGCTGCCGCGCGCGGCGGCGACCTCCCGCAGCGCCCGCACCCGGAACAGCGTGCCGGTGCCGGTGAGCACCATGACCCGGCCGGTGCGGGCGACGTCGCGGCTGTAGCGGAGGTACTCGTTGCGCTGCAGCTGGCCCAGCACGCCGCTGCCGGGGTGGCCGTAGAACAGCCCGCCGGCCGCCCCGATCCGCGGCGAGCTGTCGAGGCTGGCCGCGGCCACCTCGAGGAAGCGCGGGGCGAGCTCGGTGTCGGCGTCCATCACCAGGACGTGGTCGTCGTCGCGCAGGTCGGGTGAGGGGCCGGCCGGGAGGTCGTCGTCCCCGTCGGTCCAGCCCGCCCGGGGGCGGCGGCGGTCGGGGCCGCGCCGGGGGTCCTCGGAGGCGCCGCGGCGGTCGCTGTCGGCGGTGCGGCGGAAGCGCTGCACGATCGCCTGGTTGAGCGCGCCGGCCTTCTTGTCGGTGTTGCCTACCGTCTCGTAGACCTCGGCGCCGTGCGCCCGCGCGATCTCCACCGTGTCGTCGGTGCAGTTGTCGGCGATGACCACCACCCGGTCCGGGCGCCGGGTCTGCTGCTGAAGCGCGGTCAGCGTGACCCCGATGTTCGCGGCCTCGTCGTGCGCCGGGATCAGCACCACCAGCCGGGCGCGCGCCGTCCCGCTGTCCTCCGCCATGCCGTGTCCCTCCGACGTCGGTCGTCGGGGAGGGCTTCGGCAGCCGGCCGGCGGCGGTGGAGCCCGGCCGGCCGGGCTCACCCGGAGGGGTCAGGAGCCGACGAGGGCCCGGTGCAGGACGGCGACGAGCTCCGCGCGCGTGACGATCCCGGCCAGCCGGCCGTCGTCGTCGACCACCGGCAGGTGGCGCAGCCCCCGGTCGGCCATGAGGCCGACCAGCTCGGAGACGGGCGTGTCGACGCCGACGGTGCTCGCCGGGCTGGTCATCACCTCCGCCACCGCGGTGAAGGCCACGATGTCGGTGTTGAACAGGTCGTGGACGGTGACGATGCCGACCACGTGCCCGTCGCCGGTGACCACCGGCAGCGCCTTGACCGCGTGCTGGTTCATCAGCATCCGCGCGCGGTAGAGCGTCTCCTGCGGCTGCACGGTGCGGACGTCGCGGGCCATCAGCGCCCCGACCCGCAGCTGCCCGAGCCGGCGGTCGAGCGCGTGTGCCTCGGCGTCGCGGACCAGCGCCAGCACGTCACCGGGCATGACGTCGAGGCCGCGGTCGAGGCGCTCCATCGCGGCGCGGACGTCCTCGGGCTGCAGCCCGACCCGGCTGGTCGGCGGGGCGTCGGTGCCCGGCGGCGGCGCCGGGGGGTCGGGCACGTGCGGGTAGGGCCGGCCGGTGAGGTTGTTGACCAGCGTCGCGACCGCCAGCAGCACGACGGTGTCGACCCCGACCGGCCACAGCGCGAACGCCCAGCCGTGGTCGGCCACCGCGGCGGTGCCGACGGCGGCGAACAGCGCGCACGCCCCGCCCGGCGGGTGCACGCAGCGCAGCAGCATCATCACCGGGATCGCCACCCCGACGGCGACGGCGGCGGCCAGCGTGACGTCGTCGAGGAGTTTCCCGGCGGCGACGCCGACGAGCGTGGACAGCGTGTTGCCCACGAGGACCGGCCACGGCTGGGCCAGCGGGCTGGCGGGCGCGGCGAAGAGCAGGACGGCGGTGGCGCCCATCGGCGCGACGATCCACGGCAGGCCCACCGGCCCGCCCGGCACGGCGTGCGCGCTGACCCCGGCCAGCGCGATGCCGAGCAGCGCGCCGAGCCCCCCGCGCAGCACCTCGGTGCGCCGGTAGCCGACCGGTCCCGGTCGCAGCGCCCCGATCCACACCCGCCGGTCCACGCGGCCCCCGTTCCTCCCGCGGGCGCCCGTGCCCGTCGCGGGCGGCACCCTACGTCGGGACGGGCCGCCGGGGGCTCAGCCCGCGCGCAGGACCCGCGCGACCTCCGGGACCAGCGCGGCGAAGGCCTGCCCGCGGTGGCTGCGGGCGTCCTTCTCCGCGGGCTCGAGCTCGGCGGAGGTGACCTCCAGGCCGTCGGGCCGGAAGACCGGGTCGTAGCCGAAGCCGTTGGTACCGCGCGGCTCGCGCACCACCCGTCCGCGCCACTGCCGCTCCAGCACCGACTCGGCGCCGTCGGGAGTGACCAGGGCGGCGGCGCAGACGAAGGCCGCGCCGCGCCGCTCGTCGGGCACGTCGGCGAGCTGGGCCAGCAGCAGCGCGGTGTTCGCCGCGTCGTCGCCGTGCCGGCCCGACCAGCGCGCCGACAGCACGCCGGGCATGCCGTTGAGCGCGTCGACGGCGATGCCGGAGTCGTCGGCGACGGCGGGCAGGCCGGTGTGGTGGACCGCCTCCCGCGCCTTGAGCAGCGCGTTCTCGGCGAAGGTGGCACCGGTCTCGGGCGTCTCGGGGTACTCGGGCACGTCGCGCAGGCCGACGACCTGCACCCCGGGGACGGCGCCGGCCAGCAGCCGCTGCAGCTCGGCGAGCTTGCCGGCGTTGCGGGTGGCGAGCAGCAGTCGGGTCATCGCGCGAGGGCCTCCGTCTGGACGCGGGTGAGGTCGGCGCAGCCGGCGACGGCGAGGTCGAGCAGCCGGTCGAGGGTGGCCCGGTCGAAGACGGCGCCCTCGGCGGTGCCCTGCACCTCGACGAACCCGCCCTCGCCGGTGCAGACGACGTTCATGTCGGTGCCCGCCTTCACGTCCTCCTCGTAGGCGAGGTCCAGCCGCGGCTCGCCGTCGACCACGCCGACGCTCACCGCGGCCACCGACTGCACGATCGCGGTCTTCTTCGCCAGCTTCCGCCGGTCGGCCAGCCAGCCGACGGCGTCGGCGAGGGCGACGTAGGCGCCGGTGATGGCCGCCGTCCGGGTGCCGCCGTCGGCCTGCAGGACGTCGCAGTCGATGGCGATGCTGTTCTCCCCCAGCGCGCTCAGGTCGACCGCGGCCCGCAGCGAGCGGCCGACGAGCCGGCTGATCTCGTGGGTGCGGCCGCCGATGCGGCCCTTGACCGACTCGCGGTCGCCGCGGGTGTGGGTGGCCCGCGGCAGCATCGCGTACTCGGCGGTGACCCAGCCCAGCCCCGATCCCCGGCGCCAGCGCGGGACGCCCTCGGTGACGCTGGCGGCGCACAGCACGCGGGTGCGGCCGAACTCGACGAGCACCGAGCCCTCGGCGTGGTCGAGCCAGTTGCGGGTGATGGTCACCGGGCGGAGCCGGTCGGCCGTGCGGCCGTCGGGACGGGTCACGGACGCCGAGCCTATCGACGCCGGCACGCCGTCCCGCGGCCGAGCTGCCACGATCGACGGCGTGAGATCGGAGCTGCGGACGGTGCGGACCGGCGGGGTGCCAGCGGTGGTGGACCTGACCGGGGAGTGCGAGGAGTTCGTCCGCGGCGAGGGCGACGGGCTGCTGCAGGTGTTCGTCCCGCACGCCACCGCGGGGCTGGCCATCATCGAGACCGGCTCCGGCAGCGACGACGACCTGCTCACCCAGCTCGACGAGCTGCTCCCCCGCGACGACCGCTGGCGGCACCGGCACGGCAGCCCCGGGCACGGCCGCGACCACGTGCTGCCGGCGTTCGTGCCGCCGCACGCCACGGTGCCCGTGCTCGAGGGCCGCCTGCAGCTGGGCACCTGGCAGCGCATCTGCCTGGTCGACCCCAACCGGGACAACCCGCAGCGCCACGTGCGGCTGTCGTTCCTGCGCGGCTGACGCGCCCCTGGCTGTGACCGCTTCGCCCGGCACGGCAGGATGCCGGGCATGACCGAGACCGCGCCCGCTCCCGTCCGCCTCGCGCCCGGCGACCCGGCGCCGGACTTCACGCTGCCCGACGCCGACGGCCGGCCGGTCTCCCTCGCCGACCACCGCGGCCGCCGGGTGATCGTCTACTGCTACCCCGCCGCGCTGACCCCCGGCTGCACCACCCAGGCGGTCGACTTCACCGCCGCCGCCGGGGAGCTCGCCGAGGCGGGGCTCGACATCATCGGCATCTCGCCCGACCCGCCGGAGAAGCTGCAGCGCTTCCGCGAGCAGGAGGGTCTGGGCATCACCCTGGTCTCCGACCCGGACAAGCGGGTGCTCACCGCCTACGGCGCGTTCGGCACCAAGAAGATGTACGGCAGGGAGGTCCAGGGCGTGATCCGCTCGACGTTCGTCATCGACGCCGAGGGCCGGATCGAGCGGGCCGCCTACAACGTGAAGGCCACCGGGCACGTGGCCAAGCTGCGCCGGGACCTCGGGCTGGGCTGACCCTCCGCCCACGGCGTCAGGCCGTCCAGGTGCCCGGCCGCGGCTGGCCGTGGCGGCCGCCGTCCCAGCCCGCGTCCCACGGGAAGCAGCCCGGCGGCGAGGCCCACGTCAGCTGCAGGGCCGGCACGGAGTACTCCGGCGGCCGCCGGTACCAGCGGTTGGCCCCGAGCAGGACCTCCCCGGGGTTGGGGCACTCCTCCACCACCAGGTCGGCCCGGCCGCCGACCCCCTCGAGCAGCTCGCCGGAGACCAGCGACCGGCCGCCGACGACGTCGGCGGCCACCGCGTCGAGCAGGGCGTGCGTGGCGGTGGCGCCCAGCCCGACGACCACCAGCTCCGGGTGCCCCAGCCCGAACAGCCCGATGGTGTAGCCGAAGGCGGGCTCCTCGGGCAGGTCTCCCGGCCCCACGTACTGCACGGCGAAGCGTGCGCGGCGGATGACTGCGGCGAGGTGGGCGTCCTCCTGGTCGAGCCAGGCGGTGGTCTGCGGGTCGGTGGTCATGCCAGGAGCCTGCGACCGGGCACCGACAGGACGCCGGGGCGCCGGCCCGGCGGTGGACGGGCGGGCCGGCTGTGGACGACGGTGCCTAGATCGTCGCTGCGTCAGTCCTCGGCGGCCCGCCTGGCCCGCGCCCGCCGCTTGCCCTCGTGCATCGCGGCCACCCGGGCGACCGGGATCGCGTGCCCCTCGGTCACCAGGTCGGCGGGCAGCTCCTGCGGACCGGGCAGCAGCGCCGTCCACGGGTCGCCGTCGCCGAGCCGCTGCACCGCCGTCCGGACGGTGACGTCGCCGGGCCGCAGCGCGGGCAGGTCCGCCCAGGCGACCGGCGCCGACACCGGCAGGCCGGGGCGGATCCGCGGGCTGTAGGCGGCCACGATCGTCGAGGAGCCCGAGCGGGTGGAGTCGAGGAAGACCCGGCCGTGCCGGTCCTCCTTGATGTAGGCGGTGGTGGCCAGGTCCGGGTCCAGCGCCGCGGCGCGGGCGGCCAGCGCGCGGGTCGCGGCGGCGGCGTCCTCCGGCCCGACGCCGCGCACCGGGACGACGACGTGCACGCCCTTGGACCCGCTGGTCTTCACCGCCCCGGTGAGCCCGGTGTCGGCCAGCGCCCGCCGCACCAGGTCCGCCGCCTGCACCACGACGTCGAACCCGGCGTCCTCGGGCGGGTCGAGATCGAGCACGATGCCGGTCGGCGCGGTCTCCGCACCGGCGACGAAGAACGGGACGTGGAACTCCACGGCGCGCTGGTTGGCCAGCCACAGCAGCGTGCGGCGGTCGTCGCAGAGCACCTGGTGCACCTCGCGGTGCGCGCCGAAGGACCAGACGGCGACGGTGCGCACCCAGCCGGGGGCGCCCTTGGGGACGTCGCGCTGCACGAACGGCTGCTGGCCCGGGCGCACCCGCTTGACCGTCAGGGGTCGGCCGGCCAGCTGGGGCACCAGGCGGTCGGCGAAGCGGTCGAGGTGGTCGACCAGGTCGCCCTTGGTGACCTCGAGCCCGTCGCCCAGCGGCGCGTCGAGGCTGGTCAGCCGGACGCCGTCCCGTTCGTCGTCGACCACCGGCCCACCGTGCCCGCCGGCGTCGGGCGGGGCAAGGGCGGGCCGGTCCCCGGGGCGCGGCGCGTCGTCCTCCCCCACCGCAGCGGGTCCTCCCGCACGTCCCACCGTGCGGGAGGACGCCCGACGATCAGGTGACCTGATCCCGGCGCACCCCGACGCGCGCCCCCGCCGTCAGACGTCGTACGTGGCGCCGGGCCGCACCAGCTCGGCGGCGGGGAACACCGACCGGGCGGCGGCCAGCTGCGCGGCCGGGTCCACCCAGGCCGGGACGTGGGTGACCAGCAGCCGGCGCACCTGCGCGGCGGCCGCGGCCTCGCCGGCCTGGCGGCCGGTCAGGTGCAGGTCGCGGGGCTGGTCGTCGCCCTCGGGCTCGGCGGCCTCGGCCAGCAGCACGTCCGCGCCGCGGGCGAGGTCGACCACGGCCCGGCTGGGGCCGGTGTCGCCGGTGTAGACGAGCGAGGAGCCGTGCGCGGTCAGCCGGACGGCGTGGCACTCGACCGGGTGCGCGGTGCGGGTGGTCTGCACGGTGAACGGCCCGAGCACGGCCGAGACCGGGGTGACGGCGAAGTCGAAGACGTCGGTCAGCGGGGCACCGCCGGAGTCGTAGACCTGCTGCAGCCGCTCCTGGGCGCCGGCGGGGGCGATCAGCGGCACGCGGCGGCGCGAGGAGCGACCGGAGTAGCGGTGCCAGACGACCATCGGGACGACGTCGAGGCAGTGGTCGCCGTGCAGGTGGGAGAGGTAGACCGCGTCGACGGTGTCGGGGTCGGCCAGCGCCTGCAGCGCGCCGAACGCGCCGTTGCCCAGGTCGAGCAGCAATCGGAAGCCGTCGTGCTCGACCAGGTAGCAGGACGCGGCCGACGTCGGGCCGGGGCCGCTGCCCGAGCAGCCGACCACCG
Source organism: Geodermatophilus sp. SYSU D00814 (assembly GCF_054050055.1). Classification (NCBI taxonomy): domain Bacteria; kingdom Bacillati; phylum Actinomycetota; class Actinomycetes; order Geodermatophilales; family Geodermatophilaceae; genus Geodermatophilus; species Geodermatophilus sp. SYSU D00814. Next base: position 203,592 of record NZ_JBJGYP010000002.1, on the reverse strand, counting down.
TCAGCCTCACGCCGCACTCCCCTGACCGACGGTCCCCTGCACGCTCCCCATGGCGGGCGTCAGGCTAGCCGCCGGGCCGCAGGAGGGAGCCCGCGGGCACCGACAGCACGCCGTCGGCCCAGGACAGTCCGGTGAGGTCGGCGACGACGACGTCGGCGCCGGCCCCCAGCGCCCGCGCGCCGACGCCGAGGACCCGCGCGCCGGCCGCCCTGCCCGCGGCGATGCCGGCCGGGCTGTCCTCGACCACGACGGTCTCCTCCGGCGGCACGCCCAGCAGGCGGGCGCCGAGCAGGTAGCCCTCGGGGTCGGGCTTGCCGGTGCGCACGTCGGCGCCGCTGACCAGCGCACCGGGCAGCGGCAGCCCGGCGGCGCGCAGCCGGGTCGCGGCCAGCGCGGGCGTGCCGGAGGTGACGACCGCCCACACCGACGGGGGCAGGGACGCCAGCAGCTCGGCCGCGCCCGCGACGGCGGGCACCGTCCCGGCGTCCTCGAGCTCGTAGCGGTCGATGAGCGCCGTCGCGGCGGCCCGCCGGGACTCCGGGACCAGCGCGGCGACGGTGTCGGCCGACCGCCGGCCGTGGACGACGGCCAGCACCTCGGCCGGCACGAGGTCGTGCTCGGCGGCCCAGCGCGACCAGGAGGCGGTGACCGCGGCTTCGGAGTCGACCAGGACGCCGTCGTTGTCGAACAGCAGGCCCCGGGCGGGGATCTGCCGGGTCAGGCCCAGAGCTGACCCTCCAGGGCGGAGGTGGCCTCCTCCAGCGTGCCGGCGTAGGCGCCGGTGGACAGGTACTTCCACCCGCCGTCGCAGACGACGAACACGATGTCGGCCCGGCGCCCGGCGGCGACCTCGCGGTCGGCGACGCCCAGCGCCGCGTGCAGGATGGCGCCGGTCGAGATGCCGGCGAAGATGCCCTCGCGCTCGACGAGCTGGCGGGTGCGGTGCAGGGCGTCCTCGGGGCCCACGGAGAACCGCGAGTCCAGCAGCTCGGGGTCGTAGAGCTCCGGGATGAACCCCTCGTCGATGTTGCGCAGCCCGTAGACGAGCTCGCCGTAGCGCGGCTCGGCGGCGATGACCTGCACGCCGGGCTTGTGCTCGCGGAAGTAGCGCGAGCAGCCCATCAGCGTGCCGGTGGTCCCGAGGCCGGCGACGAAGTGGGTGATCGAGGGCAGGTCGGCGAGGATCTCCGGGGCGGTGCCGGTGTAGTGCGCCTCGGCGTTGGCCGGGTTGCCGTACTGGTAGAGCATCACCCAGTCGTCGTGCTCGGCGGCCAGCTCCTTGGCCATCGCCACGGCCTGGTTCGAGCCGCCGGCGGCCGGTGAGCTGATGATCCGCGCCCCGTACATCTCCAGCAGCTGGCGGCGCTCGACGGAGGTGTTCTCCGGCATGACGCAGACCAGCCGGTAGCCGCGCTGCCGGGCCACCATCGCCAGCGAGATGCCGGTGTTGCCGCTGGTCGGCTCCAGGATGGTCGCGCCGGGGGTGAGCGAGCCGTCCTTCTCCGCCGCCTCGATCATCGAGATCGCGGCGCGGTCCTTGATCGACCCGGTGGGGTTGTGGTCCTCGAGCTTGGCCCACAGCCGCACGTCCCGTGTCGGCGACAGGGAGGGCAGCCCGACCAGCGGGGTGCCGCCGAGGGAGTCGACGAGGGAGGCGAAGCGGGCCATGCGCGGGGCTCTTCCGGGAGACGGGGAGGGACGGTGCGGCGCTGCCTCAGCAGCCGCCGGCGACCGCCGGGAGGATGGTGACGGAGTCGCCGTCCTTGACCTGCGTGTCCAGGGCGCCGGTGAAGCGCACGTCCTCGTCGTTGACGTAGACGTTGACGAAGCGGTGCAGCGTGCCCTCCTCGGTCACCAGGCGGCCCTTGAGACCGGGGTGCTTGGCGTCGAGGTCGTCGACGAGCGCGGCCAGGGTGTCCCCGCTGCCCTCGACGGTCTTGTTGCCGCCGGTGTGGGTGCGCAGGATGGTCGGGATCCGGACCTCGATGGCCATGGCGTGCGGTTCTCCTCGGGGGGACGGGGACGTGCGGGAGCGCCTCGGGGCGCGTGTCGGTGGAGGTAACGCCGGGGACCGGGCGGTGATTCCGTCCGGTCGGCCCCCTCACAGGGCCCCGCGGCGTGCGGAGCGCGTCGTGGGTGGTGAGGGGGTCCGTGCTCAGTCGTAGACGACGGTGGTCGGCGAGTGGCCGAACAGGTAGGACTCGACGACCTCGACGTCCTCCTCGCTCACCTCGCCGTCGACGATGCGGAAGCTGCGGAACTCGACCTCGTCCCCGGCCAGGCCGGTCTCCCGGCCGTGGTGCCGGGTGGAGACGAGGACGTAGTGCGCGTTCGGCTCGGAGGCGTAGCTGACGTCGGTGCGCGACGGGAACGCCTCGGTGGCGGTGTGCGAGTGGTAGATCACCACCGGCTCCTCGCCCCGGTCGTCCATGTCCCGGTAGAGGCGCAGCAGGTCGGCCGAGTCGAACTCGTAGAACGTCGGCGACCGGGCGGCGTTGAGCATCGGGACGAACCGCTCGGGACGGTCGCTGCCCTCGGGTCCGGCGACGACGCCACAGGCCTCGTCCGGGTGGTCCTCCCGGGCGTGGGCCACGATGGCGTCGTAGGTCGCGCGGTCGATGCGCAGCACGCCCTGCAGTCTAGGCGGCGTCCCCGTCGCTCCCGGACGACGGTCGCCCGGCCGCCGACCGCTAGCGTGCGGACCCGTGGTGGTCGAGCTGCTCATGGTCGCCGGGGTGCTGCTCGTCGCGCTGCCGGCGCTGTGGCTGGGTGCCCGGGGGCTGACCCTGCGCAGCGGCCACTACAGCAGCGACGACTCCGCCGACCGCGCCTCGCTGGTCCTGCTGGTCACCGTCCGCCTGCTGGTGCTGCTGCTGGTGCTGGCGCTCACCGCGGTCACGCTCCTCTCCGCGGTCGGGGCGGTGGTCCGCGACCTCGAGCTGCCGGGGCTGGTCCCGGTGTTCTTCCTGCTCGACCTGCTGCTGGCGACGCTGGTGCTGCTCACCTTCGGGCGTCGCGCGCGGCGGCGACCGCGTCGACGAGCGACCCCTGCAGCGCGGTGAGCCAGTAGTAGACGGCCAGCTGCTGCCCCTCGTCACCGACCGGGTCCTCCGGCGGCTCGGTCTCCTCGGTGACGCCGATCCGCTCCCCCAGCGCCAGCCGCAGGTCGTTGGTGGTCCGCAGCCAGGCGCCGGCCTGCTCCCGGTCCAGCCGCACCTCCCCCCCGCCGTCGGGCAGGGTCGCGCGGACGGCGGCGAGGTCGTCGGTCTTGCCGCTGCGCAGCGCGGTCTCGGTCAGCTCGCGGTAGTCCGCGGCCAGCTCGGGGTCGCTGCGGTGCCCGGCCGGCAGCAGCCGGGCCATCACCGGGTCGCCCTCGACGTCGTCGGGGTCGGCGGTCAGCAGCTGCTCGAGCTGGTCGAGCAGCAGCCCCAGGACGCCGGACTCGGCCGGCTCGAGCCGCGCGACGACGTCCTTGCCCTTCCGGCGGAACGGCCTCATGCGTCCTGCTGGTAGGTGGCCCACAGGCCGTAGGCGTGCAGCCGGCTGGTGTCGTGCTCCATCCGCTCCCGCGGGCCGGAGCTGACCACGGCCCGGCCGTCGTTGTGGACCTGCAGCATGAGGGTGGTCGCGGTGGGCTCGTCGTAGCCGAACAGCTCGCGCAGCACGTGGGTCACGTAGGTCATGAGGTTCACGGGGTCGTTCCAGACGATGGTCACCCACGGGCGGTCGAGGTCCTCGACCTCCTCGACCGTGGGGTCGGTCGTCCGGCTCGGGGCGAGTGGTCCGGCCACGGGGACCACCATAGGACGGCCCCCGTCCCGCCTCCCCCGGTGCGGTCGCCGCGACCGACCTAGGCTCCCGTGCCATGCCGACGGGTCCCGCGCTGCTCACCGACCGGTACGAGCTGACCATGGTCGCGGCCGCCCTGGCCGACGGCACCGCCTCGCGCGACTGCGTGTTCGAGGTCTTCGCCCGGCGGCTGCCGCACGGCCGCCGCTACGGGGTCGTCGCCGGCACCGGCCGGCTGCTGGAGCTGCTCCCCCGCTTCCGGTTCGGCGACGACGAGCTCGCCACCCTGCGCGAGCAGGGGCTCACCGACTCCCGGCTGCTGGACTGGCTGGCCGACTTCCGCTTCTCCGGCGACGTCGACGGCTACGCGGAGGGCGAGCTGTTCTTCCCCGGCTCGCCGGTGCTGACGGTGCGCGCGCCGTTCGCCGAGGGGGTCCTGCTCGAGACGCTGGTGCTCTCCGTGCTCAACCACGACAGCGCGATCGCGTCGGCGGCGGCGCGCATGGTGGCCGCGGCCTGCGAGCGGCCGTGCATCGAGATGGGCTCGCGGCGCACCCACGAGCAGGCCGCCGTCGCCGCGGCGCGCGCCGCCCACCTGGTCGGCTTCGTCTCCACCTCCAACCTGGAGGCCGGCCGGCGCTACGGCGTGCCGACGACGGGCACCAGTGCGCACGCCTTCACGCTGCTGCACGACGACGAGGCCGCGGCCTTCCGCGCGCAGGTCGACACGCTGGGCGTGGGCACCACGCTGCTGGTGGACACCTACGACGTCGCCAAGGGCATCGCCACCGCCGTCGAGGTGGCCGGCCCCGGGCTCGGCGCCATCCGGCTGGACTCCGGTGACCTGCCGACGCTGGCCACCGCCGCGCGCCGCCAGCTCGACGAGCTGGGCGCCACCGGGACGCGGATCATCGTGACCAGCGACCTCGACGAGTTCGCCATCTCCGGCCTGATGGCCGCCCCCGTCGACGGCTACGGCGTCGGCACCTCGCTGGTCACCGGGTCCGGCGCGCCGACGGCGGGGATGGTCTACAAGCTGGTCGAGCGCGACGGGGTGCCGGTGGCCAAGCGCTCGGAGGGCAAGAACTCCACCGGCGGGCGCAAGTCCGCCGTCCGCCGGCACGACCCCGACGGCACGGCGACCGCCGAGGTGGTCAGCAGCGGGCCGGTCGAGGCGCGCGACGGCGACCGGCAGCTGCTCGTCCCCCTCGTGCGCGGCGGCGAGGCGGTGGCGCCGTCGTCGCCGGCCGAGGCGCTGTCGGCGGCCGCCGCGCACCACCGGCGGGTTCGGGAAGCCCTGCCGCAGGAGGCATGGGCGCTCTCCCGCGGGGAACCGGTGCTGGAGACGGTGAGCTCGTGAACGGGGGTCCGCGGTGAGGCGCGCGCTGCTGGTGGTCGACGTGCAGAACGACTTCTGCGAGGGCGGCAGCCTGGCCGTCTCCGGGTGCTCGGCGGTGGCCGCGGCGATCACCGAGCACCTGCGGGACGCCACGTACACCCACGTCGTCGCCACCCGCGACCACCACGTCGACCCCGGCGGCCACTTCGCCGACGAGCCGGACTTCCTCGACACCTGGCCACCGCACTGCGTGGCCGGCACCGAGGGAGCCCAGCTGCACCCGGCGCTGGACCGGTCGCGGCTGGAGGCGGTGTTCGACAAGGGCGAGTACGCCGCGGCCTACTCCGGCTTCGAGGGCCTGGCCGACGGCGTGCCGCTCGCCGACTGGCTGCGCGAGCGCGGGGTGGAGGCCGTGGACGTCGCCGGGATCGCCACCGACCACTGCGTGCGCGCCACTGCCCTGGACGCCGTCGCCGAGGGCTTCGCCACGCGGGTGCTGCTGCACCTGACCGCCGGGGTGGCGCAGGCCTCCACCGACGCCGCCCTCGACCAGCTCCGCACGGCCGGCGTCGAGCTGGCGGGCGCCGTCCACACCCCCTCGAGGTGAGCCCTGCCCCGAGGTGAGCCGCCCTGCGCAGGACGGCGGGCCGACCGCGGGGCAGGAGGCACCACCGCGCGCCGCCCACCGCAGCCAACAGCGCGACGGAGGCACTAGAGGGCGTCGAGGACCTCGTCGCGGGTGAAGCCGAGGACCTGCAGGACCGCGTCGAGGTAGGGCTGGTTGAGCGCGGCGTGGGCCTGCTCGCGCACGACCGGCTTGGCGTTGAACGCGATGCCCAGACCCGCGGCGTTGAGCATGTCGAGGTCGTTGGCGCCGTCGCCGACGGCGACCGTCTGGTCCAGCGGGATCCCGTGCTCGGCGGCGAAGCGCGCCAGCGCGCGGGCCTTGCCGGCGCGGTCGACGATCTCCCCGACCAGCCCCCCGGTCAGCGTCCCGTCGGCCACCTCGAGGGTGTTGGCCGCGGCGAAGTCCAGGCCGAGGGACCGCGCGAGCGGGTCGGTGATCTGCGTGAAGCCGCCGCTGACGATCCCGCAGCGGAAGCCGAGCCGCTGCAGGGTCCGGATCAGCGTGCGCGCCCCGGGGGTGAGCTCCAGGTGCTCGCGCACCTCGTCGAGGACCTCCACCGGCAGCCCCGCGAGGGTGGCCACCCGCGCGCGCAGCGACTCGGCGAAGTCCAGCTCGCCGTTCATCGCGGCGGCGGTGATGCGGGCGACCTCGGCGGCCCGGCCGGCGCGGGCGGCCAGCTCGTCGATGACCTCGCCGCGCACCAGGGTCGAGTCGACGTCGAGGACGATCAGCCGCTTGCTGCGGCGGGCCAGCCCCACTTGCTCGACGGCGATGTCGGCGCCCGTGGTGCTGGCGACGACGGCCAGCGCGGTGCGCAGCTCGGTCGCCTCGGCGCCGGAGACGGTCAGCTCCAGGGCGGTGACCGGGTGGTCGGAGAGCCGCCGGATCGCGTCGATGTTGCCCCCGACGCCGGCGATGGCGGTGGCCGCGCCCGCGACCGCGCCCGGGGGCACCCGCCGGCCGAGCAGGATGACGTGGTGCGGCCGGCCCGGGCGGGCGCCGTCGGGACCCCGGTCGGAGGCCGACTCGACCGCCACCTGCACCCCGGTGGCCGCCGCGACGCCGGCTGCCAGCCGTCCCAGCCCGGCGAGGAACCCCTCCTCGTCGGCCGGCCCGTCGGCCGGCAGCGCCGCGACGACGACGCCGAGGACCAGGTGCCCGTGCACCACGACCTGCTCGACGTCGACCACCTCCACGGGCGCGACGCCGGCACCGCCCTCGGCCAGCGCGCCGAAGAGCCGTGCGGTCACCCCCGGCCGGTCGGCGCCGGTGACCGTGAGCAGCGCGCGGGGCCCCGCCTCGGCGGACTGCGGACGGACGCGGGGTGCGGGGTCGAGCGGCACGGCGGCCATCGTGCCGCACCGGCGCGCCCGTCCCGGCAGCCGGTGGGGGCCGGCTGCGCACACGGCGACCGCCCCGGCCACGGGACCGCCCGGACGCGGCGACGCCCCGCCGGCCGGAGCCGACGGGGCGTCGCAGGTGACGGGATCGCGCAGCGATCAGAAGGGGTCGGGGTCGTTCGGCCCCTGCCGGGGGCCGGTGCCCTCGGCCAGCTCGCTGACACCGGCGTAGGGCTCGTGACGCTTGCCCACGTGCGCCTCGCGGTGCAGCCGCTCGATGAGGTGCGGGTAGTGCGCCTCGAACGCCGGGCGCTCCGACCGGATCCGCGGGATCTCGGTGAAGTTGTGCCGCGGCGGCGGCGAGGACGTGGCCCACTCCAGCGAGTTGCCGTGGCCCCACGGGTCGTCGCGCAGCGCGAGCCGCCCGTACTTCCACGACTTCACCACGTTGTAGAGCCACGGGATGGTCGAGGCGCCGAGGATGAACGACCCGATCGTGGAGATCACGTGCAGGGTCGTGAAGCCGTCGGTGGGCAGGTAGTCGACGTACCGGCGCGGCATGCCCTCGGTGCCCAGCCAGTGCTGGACCAGGAACGTCGTGTGGAAGCCGATGAAGACCAGCCAGAAGTGCAGCTTGCCCAGCCGCTCGTCCATCATCCGGCCGCTCATCTTCGGGAACCAGAAGTAGATGCCGGCGTAGGCGGCGAACACCACGGTGCCGAAGACGACGTAGTGGAAGTGGGCGACGACGAAGTAGCTGTCGTTGACGTGCCAGTCCAGCGGCGGGCTGGCCAGGAGGACGCCGGTGAGGCCGCCGAGGAGGAAGGTCACCAGGAAGCCGATCGAGAACAGCATCGGCGTCTCGAAGGTCAGCTGGCCGCGCCACATGGTGCCGATCCAGTTGAAGAACTTGATGCCGGTGGGAACGGCGATCAGGTACGTCAGGAAGGCGAAGAACGGCAGGAGGACGGCGCCGGTGGCGTACATGTGGTGCGCCCACACCGTCAGCGACAGGCCACCGATGAGCAGCGTCGCGCCGACCATGCCCTTGTAGCCGAACAGCGGCTTGCGCGAGAACACCGGGATGATCTCGGTGATGATGCCGAAGAACGGCAGCGCGATGATGTAGACCTCGGGGTGGCCGAAGAACCAGAAGAGGTGCTGCCACAGCATCGGACCGCCGTTCTCGTCGGAGAAGACGAGGGCGCCGAGGTTGCGGTCGGCCAGCATGCCGAGCAGCGCGGCGGTGAGGATCGGGAAGGCCAGCAGCACCAGCAGGCTGGTGACCAGCGTGTTCCAGGTGAAGATCGGCATCCGGAACAGGGTCATGCCCGGCGCGCGCAGGCAGACGATCGTGGCGGTGAAGTTGACCGCGCCGAGGATGGTGCCCAGACCGCTGACCGCCAGACCGGTGAACCACATGTTCACGCCGGCGCCGGGGGTGTGCACGACGTCGGAGAGCGGGGCGTAGGCGTACCAGCCGAAGTCGGCGGCGCCGCCGGGGGTCAGGAAGCCCGAGACGACGATGATGCTGCCGAAGAAGAACAGCCAGAACGAGAAGGCGTTCAGCCGCGGGAACGCGACGTCGGGCGCACCGATCTGCAGCGGCATGATCAGGTTCGAGAACGCGAAGAACAACGGCGTCGCGAACATCAGCAGCATGATCGTGCCGTGCATCGTGACGAGCTGGTTGTACTGCTCCGGCGAGAGGAACTGCAGGCCGGGCTGCCCCAGCTCACCGCGGATCAGCATGGCCATGAAGCCACCCACGATGAACCAGGCGAAGGCGGTGGCCATGTACATCAGGCCGATGGTCTTGTGGTCCGTGGTCCGCAGCAGGTTCGAGAGCCGCGCACCCCGCTGGACCTCGCGAGCCGGGCTCGGCCGGCTCACGATCGGTGCAGGCGCGATCGTCACGGCCGCAGCTTAGACCGTGCGCGGCCGACCCGTCGGGGCCGACCGGGCGGGCGCGCCGGTCCGCCGAGCGCCCGGGGAGGGCCGTTACCGATCCGTCATGATCAATCCGGGTTTCCGCCCTGCTCAGGAGGGGAACAGGAGCGTCTGGCCCTGGAGATCCCAGGACGCCGGCCGCCTCGGCCAGCACTCACGGGAGGTCCACCGTGGAGATCCTCTGGAACATCATCGTCCTGATCGTGGTCGGCGCCATCGCCGGCTTCATCGCCCGCGCCGTCGTCCCCGGCAAGCAGTCCATGAGCGTGGGCATGACGATCGTGCTCGGCATCATCGGCTCGCTCGTCGGCAACCTGCTCGGCAGCCTCATCTTCGAGGGGCGCTTCGAGCTGGGGACCTCGGGGATCATCGGCTCGATCATCGGCGCCATCGTGGTGCTGCTGGTCTACGTGTTCGCCACGCGGGGACGCGCCCGCAGCACGCGCGTGTGACCTGCGGGGCCCGTTGACGGCCCCGCGGTGAGTCCTCCCGGAGGGGCCCGGCCGGATCGGCCGGGCCCCTCCGTGCGTCCGGGGGTCAGCCCGTCCAGGTGGTGACGTCGACGGCGAGGGTGACCCGCACCCGCGGCGGCAGACCGGCCACCGCCGCGGCCAGCCGGCCGGGCGCCAGGTGGCGGGCGTGCGGACCCATCCCCACCACCGCGGCGACGGCGCGGTGGTCGAGCTCGAGGTGCTCCCGGTGCGCCACCGCCCCCGCCGGCCGCAGGTGCGGCTCCAGCGAGCCCGCCAGCCGGGCGGCCTTGTCCGGGTCGACCCGCAGCAGCCCCAGCGGCCCGACGAGCTCGGCGAGGTGGTCCGGGGCCGGCGTCGCCACCACCAGCCGGCCACCGGGGCGCAGCACCCGGGCGGTCTCGGCCCCGTTGCGCGGGGCGAAGACCACCAGCACCCGGTCGACGACGCCGTCGCGCACGGGCAGCCGCGCCCAGGTGTCGGCGACGACGGCCAGTGCGCGCGGCGAGGCGCCGGCGGCGCGGCGGGCGGCGAAGCGCGAGGAGTCGAGCACCACGCCCACGGCCCCGGACAGCCGCTCGAGCACCCCGGCGAGGTGGTGGCCGGTGCCGCCGCCGAGGTCGAGCACGGACCCGACCGGGTCTCCCCCCGCGGCGACGGCGTCGGCCAGCACGCGGGTCAGCCCGGCGTACGTGCCGGCCGCCAGCACCTCGGCCCGGTCGGCGACCATCTCCGCACTGTCGCCCGAGGGCGGGGTGTGCCCCGGGGGCAGCAGCGTGACGTGGCCCTGCCGCGCCCGGTCGAAGGAGTGCCCGGCCGGGCAGCGCAGGCCGGCGTCGCCGGGCAGCGCCGACAGGGGCGCCCCGCACACCGGGCAGGCCAGCAGCGCGACGGCGCCCGGCGGCCACGGTCGCCGGCTCACCGGACGACGGGGTGGAACGTCACCGCGGTGAGCGCGCCGCGGTCGGCGACGGCGGTGAGGAAGGTGCCGTGGGGCTGGCGGCGGCGGTCGGTGGGCGACCCGGGGTTGAGCAGCCGCAGGCCGGTGCCGGTGGTGCTGTCCCACGGGATGTGGCTGTGGCCGAAGAACAGCACGTCGGTGTCGGGGAAGCGGGCGGCGCAGCGGCGCTCGCGGCCCTTCGCGTCGCCGGTCTCGTGGACGACGGCGATCCGCAGCCCCTCCACCTCGGCGCGGGCGACCTCCGGCAGTCGCTCGCGCAGCGGGCCGTGGTCGTTGTTGCCGTGGACGGCGAGCAGCCGGCGCGAGCGGGCCTCCAGCAGGTCCAGGAGGGCGACGTCGACCCAGTCGCCGGCGTGCACGACGAGGTCCGCCGCGTCGACGGCGTCCCAGAGGGAGTGGGGCAGGTCACGTGCGCGCCTGGGCAGGTGCGTGTCGGACGTCACCACCAGCGAGAGGGGCACCGGACCATCGTCGCAGGGCACTACGTTGCGTACGGCCGATGCCCCGGTCCACCCCCGCACGAGTCCCGAGGACCCACATGAGCCACCCGTCGTCCACGTCCGCGGACACCCCGGCCGCGGAGCCCTACGAGAAGCGCTGGTTGGCCCTCGGCGTCATCGCGATGACCGTCCTGCTGGTCATCCTCGACGCGACGATCGTCAACATCGCCCTGCCCGCCGTGTCCGCGCCCGAGTCCGAGGGCGGCCTGGACATCAGCGCCGCGACCCAGCAGTGGATCGTCACCGCCTACACCCTCACCTTCGGCGGCTTCCTGCTCCTCGGCGGCCGCATCGCCGACTTCTGGGGCCGCAAGCGCACCTACCTCGTCGGCGCGGCCGGCTTCGCCGTCGCCTCGGCGGTGGGCGGCCTCGCGCAGAACGAGGCCATGCTCTTCGGCGCCCGGGCGCTGCAGGGCGTCTTCGGCGCGCTGCTGGCGCCGGCCTCCCTGGCCCTGCTCACCGTGCTGTTCACCGACCCGAGGGAGCGGGCCAAGGCCTTCGGCGTCTACGGCGCGATCGCCGGTGGCGGGTCGGCGGTCGGGCTGCTGCTCGGCGGGGTGCTGACCGAGTACGCCGACTGGCGCTGGTGCTTCTGGGTCAACCTGCCGGTGGCGCTGCTGGCCATCGCGCTGGCCATCCCGATCGTCCCGGAGAGCAAGGCACCCGGGGACACGAGGTACGACATCCCCGGCGCCGTGCTGGTGACCCTGGGCCTCGCGTCGATCGTGTACGGGTTCACCCGGGTCGCCGAGGCGTCGCAGACCAACGCCGCCGAGACCGCGGCCGCCAACGCCCAGGCGGCCGCCCAGGGCAGTACCTCCCTGCTGACGCCCGAGAGCGGCTGGACCGACGGCCTGGCGTGGGTGTTCATCGTCGCCGGCCTGGTGCTGGTGGCGCTGTTCGTGCTGCTGGAGCTGCGCACCCGCAACCCGCTGCTGCCGATGCGCATCGTCCTCGACCGCAACCGCGGCGGCGCCTACCTGACCTCCACGCTGGTCGGCGCCGGGCTGATCGGGGCGTTCTTCTTCCTCAGCCTCTACTTCCAGCAGGTGCTCGGCTACACGCCGGTGCGGGCGGGGCTGGCCTCGCTGCCCACCACCCTCGGCGTCTTCGTCTCCGCCGGCGCCGCCAGCGCGCTCACCCCGCGGCTGGGCCCCAAGCCGCTGATGGTGGTCGGCGGACTGCTGGCCGCGGCCGGGCTGTTCACCCTGTCGTTCGTCGGGCTCGACACCAGCTTCTGGACCCTGCCCTTCCCCGGGCAGCTGCTGCTGGGCCTGGGCCTGGGCTTCACGTTCGTGCCGCTGTCCAACCTGGCGCTCGTGGGCGCCGGGGAGCAGGACGCCGGCGCCGCCAGCGCGGTGCTCAACGCCACCCAGCAGGTGGGCGCCTCGATCGGCACCGCCGTCCTCGCCTCGCTGTCGGTCGGTGCCATCAGCGCCTACACCGCGGACGCGCTGTCCTCGGGGGCGAACCCGCAGGACCCGACCGTGGGCCTGCAGGGCCAGGTGGAGGGCTACACGACGGCGTTCACCTGGGCGGCGGCCCTGCTGGTCGCCGGCTCGATCGTGGCCGGCCTGCTGATCAAGGCGACCAGGGACGACGTCCCCACCGGCGACGGCGTCGTCCACGTCGGCTGACGAAGGACCCCGCTGCCCCCCACGCCTCGCTCCGCTCGGCGCGGGCCCCTGCAGCGGGGCCGTTCCAGCCGGTCACCTGCGGGCTGCCATCGCCCGGAGCCGGGCGTTGTAGGCCTCGAGCTCGGCGTCGTCGGTGCGGGCGGCCACCCGGTCGATCCGGCGGCCGCGGCGCTCCTCCGAGCGCATCCAGCTCGCCAGGACGACGAGCAGGACGAGCACCGTCGGCAGCTCGCCGAAGGACCAGGCGATGCTGCCGGCGGTGTTCTGGTCGGTGAGCGGGTCGACGCCCCAGCCGGCCGGCGGGTCGGCGAAGGTCCGGACCACCAGCGACGACGACATCATGATCGCGACACCGAAGAAGGCGTGCAGCGGCATCGGGATGAGCAGCTCGAGCATCCGGCCGGCGTGGCCGACCTGCCGGGGCCACGGGTCCTGCGCCAGGATCGGCCCGAAGAACAGCAGCCCGGTCACGGTGAAGTGGGCGAGCATGAACTGGTGCCCGAGCGGGTCGCCCATGAGGGCGTCGAAGACGGGCGTGAAGTAGACGCCGTAGAGGCTCACCAGGAACAGCGGCAGCGTGAACAGCGGGTGCGAGAGGAAGCGGGCCACCCGGCTGTGCAGGGCGTCGAGCAGCAGCGCCCGCGGCACCCCGGCCACTCCCCTCCCCCGCGGCAGCGCCCGCAGCGCCAGGGTCACCGGGCGGCCGAGCAGCAGCAGCAGCGGTGCCACCATCGACAGCACCATGTGCTGGGCCATGTGCACGCTGAACAGCACCATGCTGTAGCCGTTCAGCCAGGTCCCGGTGACGGCGAACAGCGACAGGCAGCCGGCTCCCCACGACACCGTGCGCCACCACGGCCAGGCCACGCCCGTGCGGCGCAGCCGCACCGTGCCGACGAGGTAGGCGAGCAGGCCGAGCAGGGCGAGCACCGGCAGCACCGACCACGCGTCCAGGTGCGGCAGGAACAGCCGTCCCCACGTGGGTGGTTCGCCGGGCACCCACATGCCCGAGTGGTGCCCGTGCTCCACCTGTACCTCCGGTCCTCCGCGTCGCCCTCCACTGTCCCACCTGGTGGGGAGATGGAACGGCCGTCCTTCAGGGTCCCGCGCCGAGCCTGCGAGGCGTGGGGGAAGGGTGGTCCTTCCTCAGTCGTGGACGGGGGCCTCGTGCCCGGCGTGCGCCTCGGCCTCGATCTGGAAGGTGCAGTGGGCGACGTCGAAGTGGTCGCCCAGGCAGCCCGACAGCGCGTCGAGCACCCGCCCGCCGTGGCCGGCGGCCAGCGCCTCGTCGGTGACGACGACGTGCGCCGACAGCACCGGCAGGCCCGAGGTGATCGTCCAGGCGTGCAGGTCGTGCACCCCGACGACGCCCTCCACCCGGAGGATGTGGGCGCGGACGGCGTCGAGGTCGACGTCGCGCGGTGCGGCCTCGAGCAGGACGTCGAGGGACTCCCGCAGCAGCGTCCAGGCCCGCGGCAGCACCAGGGCGGCGACCAGCAGGGCGGCGACGGTGTCGGCCGGCGTCCACCCGGTGAGGGCGACGACGGCGCCCGCGAGCAGCACCGCGACCGAGCCGAGCGCGTCGCCGAGCAGTTCCAGGTGGGCGCCGCGCACGGCCAGCGACCCGCGGCGGCGGTGCAGCAGGGCCAGCCCGGCGAGGTTGGCCAGCAGCCCCGCGGCGGCGACGACGAGCACCACCGCCGGGTCGATCTCCGGCGGGTCGCCGATGCGGCGGACGGCCTCGACGACCACCACGACCGCGACCCCGGCGAGCAGCAGCCCGTTGGCGACGGCGGCCAGGATCTCCACCCGCTGCCAGCCGAACGTGCGCCGGCCGCGGGCGGGGCGCTGGGCGAGGGTCACCGCACCGAGGGCCAGGCCGATCCCGAGCGCGTCGGTGGCCATGTGGCCGGCGTCGGCCAGCAGCGCCAGCGACCCGGACACCAGGGCGCCGACGACCTCGGCCGCGAGCACCGCGAGGGTGAGCAGGAGGACGGCCGCGAGCCGGCCGCGGGAGGCGCCGGCGGCGGTGCCGTGGTCGTGCCGGTGCCCGGCTCCCACCCGCCCCACCTCCCCTCGGTCTCCCCCCGCAGTGTCCCCGGACGGCGGCGCCCCCCTGCCCGGACCTGCCGGGAGGGGGCGCGCCGGGACGGGGTCCCGACCACGAGACGGCTACGCGACGGTGACGCCGCGCTCCTGCAGCCACGGGATCGGGTCGATCTTCTGCCCGTCGATGCCGCCGACGTGCACCTCGAAGTGCAGGTGCGGCCCGGTCGACTGACCGCGGTTGCCCAGCAGGGCGATGGTGTCGCCGGCGCGGACCACCTGGCCGGGCTGCACGAGGATCTCCTCCATGTGCCCGTAGACGGTGACGTCGCCGTTGTCGTGCTGGACGTAGACGGCGTTGCCGTACCCGCTGGCCGGGCCCGCCTCGAGGACGACGCCGTCGGCGGCCGCGTACTCGGGGGTGAGCATGGGGGCGGCGAGGTCGATGCCGGCGTGCAGGGTGCCCCAGCGGGCGCCGAACGTGCTGGTGAGCCGGCCGCCGGCCACGGGCAGGACGGCCTTCGGCCGGGCGGCCTCCGCGGCCGCGGCGGCGGCTGCCTCGGCGGCGACCCGGTCGGCCTCGGCCTGCGCCTGGGCGGCCGCGGCGGCCTCGGCCTCGCGGGCGTTGCGGCTGGCGGTCACCTCGCCGAGCGCGGCGGCGTCGGCCTGCGCGGCGGCCTCGGCGGACAGGTCCTCGCGGTCGAGGCCGAGCTCCTCGGCGACGCTGACCGAGTGGCTCACCGGCTCGGGGTCGTGGGCCCGGGCCACGCCGTCGCCGGCGGAGGTGGCGCCCACGGCCAGGGCGCCGACGAGCGCGGCGGCGAGGTAGAAGGCCGGGCGCCGGCGCGGCACCCGCAGCCGGGAGCGCCGAGGAGAGGTCGTGCCGGGCCCGTCGGCGGGGCGGACCTCCGCGGGCGGGGTGTCCTCGGTGGGTCCGGCGACGACGGCCAGCGCCTGGGCGTCGGCGGCCTCGACGAGCTCGGTGGTGTCGGCCACGGCGGTCACCGGCTCGGCCGCGAGGACCTCCTCGACGAGGTCGGCGGGCGCGGCGCCGCCGTCGCCCCGGGAGGGGTCGACGACGACGTTGCCGGTGAGGACGATGGTCCGGACCTCGAGGCCGCCCGCGTCGCGGGTCGGCGTGGACTCCCCGGTCGAGGACGTCTCCCCCGGACGTCCCTGCGGGGTCGTGCGCTGGGCCGCCGTCCCGCTCGGGGAGCGCCGCCGCGAGGGCGACGCCGCCGGAGCCGTGCGGAGGGTGCCGGCCGCGGTCGGTCGCGGGGCCGTCCCTCCGTCGAGGAGGCGGTCGTGGTGGAGCTCGGTCATGCACCTGACTTCCGTCGGGGACAGGGACGTCGTGCGGTGCCCGGGGGAGCGGGCGGGGCCCATGTAAACACGCCGTGATGTTTTCGTGATCTGACGACCGGGGTACAGAAGGCCGTTGGTGTGGTGTCGGCCACGGGACGACGCGGACGTCTCTCCACGCAGCGGTTACCTCTTCTGACTCAGAGTGACCGACGCGCCGCATGGGTGCGCTGACCAGGCGCGACGAGGCTCACGTGGGGCAGGAGCCGGAAGCAGACCCCCTTGACGAGGACCCGAGGAGCCCACTCATGCGCGCAGTCACCTGGCACGGACGTGCCCACGTCCAGGTCGACACAGTCCCGGACCCGACGCTGCAGGAGGACACCGACGTCATCGTCGAGATCACCTCCAGCGGCATCTGCGGGTCGGACCTGCACCTGATCGAGGTGATGGCGCCGTTCATGTCCACCGGCGACGTCATGGGGCACGAGCCGATGGGGATCGTGCGCGAGGTCGGCTCCGCGGTGACCGCGGTAAAGCCCGGCGACCGCGTCGTCGTTCCGTTCAACATCTCGTGCAACACCTGCTGGATGTGCTCGCAGGGCCTGCAGTCGCAGTGCGAGACCACGCAGAACCGCGAGCAGGGCTTCGGCGCCTCGCTGTTCGGCTACACGAAGCTCTACGGGCAGGTGCCCGGCGGGCAGGCCGAGTACTTGCGGGTGCCCTTCGGCAACACGCTGCCGATCAAGGTCCCCGACGGGCCGTCCGACGACCGCTTCGTCTACCTCTCCGACGTGCTGCCCACCTCCTGGCAGGCGGTGCAGTACGCCGCGACCCCGCCCGGGGGCACACTGCTGGTGCTCGGCCTCGGCCCGATCGGTGACATGTGCACCCGCATCGCCGCCCACCTGGGCCAGCGCGTCGTCGCCTCCGACGTCGTCCCCGAGCGGCTGGCCCGGGCCACCGCCCGGGGCACCGAGGTGATCCGCTCCACCGACCAGGACGACGTCGTCGGCGCGATCCGCGACCTGACCGACGGCCGCGGGCCGGACGCGGTCATCGACGCCGTCGGCATGGAGGCGCACGGCTCCCCCCTCGCGCAGATCGCCCAGAAGGCGAGCGCCGTCGTCCCCGACGCGATCATGGCGCCGGTGATGAAGGTCGCCGGCATCGACCGGCTGGCCGCCCTGAACACGGCGATCGAGGCCGTCCGGCGCGGCGGGACCATCTCGCTGTCCGGGGTCTACGGCGGGGCGACCGACCCGATGCCACTGTCGAAGATGTTCGACAAGCAGATCCAGCTGCGCATGGGCCAGGCCAACGTGTGGCGCTGGGTGCCCGACATCCTGCCGCTGCTGCTCGAGGGCGACCCGCTCGGCGTCGACGACTTCGCCACGCACCGCGTCCCGCTGGAGCAGGCGCCACAGGCCTACGCGGACTTCCGCGAGAAGAAGGACGGCGCGGTGAAGGTGCTGCTGCAGCCCTGACCGTGAGCAGGACCACCGGCCGCGCGGGGCATGTCCCGCGCGGCCGGCGCCTTGCCGTTGGATAGGACAACCACTCCGGACGACGACGTCCGCACCGCCCCGTCCGCCGTCGTCCCCAGGAGTCCCCCTCGTGCCCCGCGGTCTGCTCGCCCTCGCCATCGGCGCCTTCGGCATCGGCACCACCGAGTTCGTGGTGATGGGCATGCTGCCTGAGATCGCCGACGGCCTCGGCGTCTCGGTGTCGGCCGTCGGCCTGCTCATCTCCGCCTACGCGATCGGCGTCGTGCTCGGCGCCCCGACGCTGACCGCACTCGGGGTGCGCTTCCCGCCCCGGCAGACGCTGGTCGCGCTGATGGTCGTCTTCGTCGTCGGCAACGCGCTGTCGGCGCTGGCGCCCACCTACGAGACGCTGGTCGCCGCGCGGGTGCTCACCGCCCTGGCGCACGGCTCCTTCTTCGGCGTGGGGGCGGTGGCCGCGCGCCGGCTGGTCGCGCCCGAGCGGGCCACCCAGGCGATCTCGCTGATGATCACCGGCCTCACGCTGGCCAACGTCGTCGGCGTCCCCCTGGGCACGCTGGTCGCCCAGCAGCTGAGCTGGCGGCTGGTCCTCGGCGGCATCGCCGTCGTCGGGCTGGTCACCATCGCCGGGCTGCTGGCCTGGCTGCCGGCCGGTGTCGGCGAGCGCGGTGACCTGCGGTCGGAGCTGGCCGCGTTCCGCCGCGCGCAGGTGTGGCTGGTCCTGGCGCTGACCATGCTGGGGTTCGCCGCGCTGTTCGCCGTCTACAGCTACGTCACGCCGATCCTGACCGAGCTGGCCGGCCTGTCGGCGGGCTGGGTGACGCCGGTGCTGGCGCTGTTCGGCGTGGGCACCACCGTGGGCACGCTGGCCGGCGGGCGGCTGGGCGACCGCTTCGGGTTCGCCTTCGTCGCCGTCGGGCTGCTGACCACCGCCGGCCTGCTCGTGGCCTTCGCGCTGCTCGCCGGCACCCCGGCCGCCGCCGTCGTCCTGCTCGTGCTCTTCGGCACCGTCGCCTTCGCGATGGGCCCGGTGGTGCAGAACGGGGTCATCGAGGCCGCCCGGGTGCGCGGCGGGACGCTGGTGTCGGCGGCCAACCAGGCGGCGTTCAACGTGGCCAACGCGATCGGTGCCGCCCTCGGCGCGCTGGTCCTCTCCCTCGACCTCGGCTACACCGCGCCGATCTGGGTGGGTGCCGGGCTGGCCGTCGTCGGCACCGGCCTGGCGCTGCTCGTGCGGCGGGCCGACCTGCGCGAGCGCGCACGGGTCGACGCCGACGTCCGGCAGTGGCGCCGTGCGGTGGGCGACCGGCTCGACACGGCGGCCTGAGCGACGGCCCGACCCGACGGTCGGCCGCCGCCGGCACGGGTAGGAGGCGGGCATGACGACCGCCGACAGGTCAGGACAGTTCGCGCTCGGGGACCGCACGGTCCACCGCCTGGGCTACGGGGCCATGCAGCTGGCCGGGCCGCACGTCATGGGCCCGCCCGCGGACCGTGACGCCGCCGTCGCCGTGCTCCGCCGGGCCGTGGAGCTCGGCGTGGACCACCTCGACACCAGCGACTACTACGGCCCGCACGTCACCAACGAGATCATCCGCGAGGCGCTGCACCCCTACCCGGAGAACCTGACGATCGTCACCAAGGTCGGCGCGCGGCGGACCCCCGACGGCGGGTGGCCCGAGGCGCTCTCCCCCGAGGAGCTGCGCTCGGCGGTGCACGACAACCTCGAGCACCTCGGCGTCGACGTCCTCGACGTGGTGAACCTGCGGATGCCCGGCCAGGCCACCCCGGTCGAGCGGTCCCTGGCCGAGCCGTTCGGGGCGCTGGCGCAGATGCAGCAGGAGGGCCTGATCCGCCACCTCGGCGTCTCGCACGTGACGACGCAGCAGTTCGCCGAGGCGCGCGCGATCGCCCCGGTGGTGTGCGTGCAGAACCACTACAACCTCGTGCACCGCGACGACGACCCGCTGGTCGACGCGCTCGCCCACGAGGGCATCGCCTTCGTGCCCTACTTCCCGCTCGGCGGGTTCACCCCCCTGCAGTCGGCGGCGCTGGAGACCGTGGCCCGGCGGCTGGAGACCACGCCGATGCAGGTGGCGCTGACCTGGCTGCTCGCCCGCTCGCCCAACGTCCTGCTGATCCCGGGCACCGCGTCGGTGGCGCACCTGGAGGAGAACCTGCAGGCGGCGATGCGGGTGCTCGGGCCCGCCGAGCTCGAGGAGCTCGACCGGATCGGCGGCACCGGGGAGCCCGACGTCGACCTCTGAGCGCTCACCCGGCGACGCCCGCCCCGACCGGGCCGAGCACCCGGTCGAGGTGGGCGTTGCCGAGGACGCCGCCGGGGTCGAGCCGGGCCCGCAGCGCGGTGAACTCGGCGAACCGCGGGTAGCGGGCGGCCAGCGCGGCGGCGTCGAGGCCGTGCTGCTTGCCCCAGTGCGGCCGGCCACCGGCGGCGCCGGCGATCGCCTCGAACGCGTCGAAGAAGCCGCCGGGGTCGCTGCGCGCGGGGACGTGGACGGCGACGTAGGCGGTGTCGCGCCCGTACGCCGTCGACAGCGGGACGTCGTCGGCGGCGGCGACCCGCACCTCGACCGGGAACGGGACGCGCCACGGTCCGGCGTCGACCGCCCGGTGCAGCTCGGCGAGCACCGCGGGGGCGGCCTCCCGCGGGACCGCGTACTCCATCTCCCGGAACCGCACCCGCCGGCGGGAGACGAACACGCGGTGGCTCCGGTCGGTGTGGGTCCGCGTGCCCCACGCGCGCGCCGACAGCTCCGCCAGGGGCGGGACGAGCGCGGGCACGCGGCGGCCGGCCGCGACGACGGCGGCGAAGCCGGCGTTGGCCAGCACCTCCTCCTCCCACAGCGCCCGGGCCCGCGACAGCGGCGCCACCTCCGCCAGCGGCACCCGGGTGTTGCGCTTGAGCAGGCACCGGTCGGTGTGCGGGAACCAGTAGAACTCGACGTGGTCGGTGGAGGTGACGACCTCGTCGAAGGAGGCCAGCAGGTCCGGCAGCCGCGCCGGGCCCTCCTCGGCGCGCAGCGCGAAGGCGGGCACGGCCTGCACGGTCACGGCGGTCAGCACGCCGAGCGCGCCGAGCCCGACGCGGGCGGCGGAGAAGACGTCGGGGTGCTCGTCGGGGGAGCAGCGCAGCACGCCGCCGTCGGCGGTGACCAGCTCCAGCGCCCGCAGCTGGGTGGCCAGCCCGCCGAAGCGCGCCCCGGTGCCGTGCGTGCCGGTGGACACCGCGCCGGCGACGGTCTGCCGGTCGACGTCGCCGAGGTTGGTCAGCGCCCAGCCCCGCGCGGCGAGCTCGGCGTTCAGCCGGTGCAGCGGCATGCCGGCCTGCACGGTGACCAGGCCGGTGTCGTCGACGCCGAGCGGCGCGGCGTGCCGGTGGAGGGTGAGCGCGACGTCCTCCGGCCGGCCGATGCCGCTGAAGGAGTGGCCGCTGCCCAGCGCCGTCACCCGGCGGCCCGCGGCGGCCGCCGCCCGCACCTGCGCGGCGACCTCCTCCGTGCCAGCCGGGGCGAGGATGGTCAGCCCGCTCGCCCGCTGGTCGCCCGCCCAGTTGCGCCACGTGCCCGTGCGCGGGGTGCCGGTGCCCGTCACTCGTCCTCCCGGTGTCCGCGGCAGTCTGGCGGGCCCGGCGCCGCCCGTCGAGGGTCGCTGCTTGCCGCGGCCCCCACCGCCCGGGAGGCTCCCGGACCGTGACCGCCCGGGCCCGGCTCGACGCCGCCACCGCCGACCTCGACCCGCCGCTCGCCGTCGTCGACCTCGACGCGCTCGACGCCAACGCCGACGACCTGGTGCGCCGCGCGGGCGGGCGGCCGGTGCGGGTGGCGAGCAAGTCCGTCCGCTGCCGCGCGGTGCTGCGGCGGGTGCTGGCCCGGCCGGGCTTCGCCGGCGTGCTCGCGTACTCCCTGGCCGAGGCGCTGTGGCTGGCCGGGGGCGAGGACCCGGTCAGCGACGACGTCGTCGTCGGCTACCCCTCGGCCGACCGGTCGGCGCTGCGCCGGCTGGTGGCCGACCCGGTGCTCGCCGCCCGGGTGACGCTGGTGGTCGACTCCCCCGACCACCTCGACCTGGTCGACGCGGTGGCCGCTCCCGGCACCCGGCCGCCGGTGCGGGTCTGCCTCGACCTCGACGCCTCGCTGCGCGCCGGGGGCGGGCGGGTGCACCTCGGGGTGCGCCGGTCGCCGGTGCACGACCCGGCCGGCGCGGCGGCGCTGGCGCGGACGGTGCACGACCGGCCCGGGTTCACCCTGGCCGGGCTCATGGCCTACGAGGCGCAGGTGGCCGGGGTGCCCGACGCGCCGCCCGGCCGGCCGCTGCGGGCCCTGGCGGTGCGCGGCGTGCAGGCGCTGTCGATGCGCGAGCTGGCCGGGCGGCGGGCCGCCGCGGTCGCCGCCGTCTCCGCGGTGGCGCCGCTGGAGTTCGTGAACGGCGGCGGCACCGGCAGCCTCGAGCGCACCGCGGCCGACCCCGCGGTGACCGAGCTGGCCGCCGGGTCGGGGCTGTACCTGCCGACGCTGTTCGACGGATACCGCGCCGTCCGCGGGGAGCCGGCGCTGCTGTTCGCGCTGGCGGTCACCCGCCGCCCGGCGCCGGGGATCGTCACCGTGGCGGGGGGCGGCTGGATCGCCTCCGGCCCGCCCGGCCGCGACCGCTCCCCGCGCCCGGTGCACCCGGCGGGGCTGCGGCTGCTCGGCACCGAGGGCGCCGGGGAGGTGCAGACGCCGCTGCGCGGTCCCGGGGCCCGGGGGCTGGCGGTCGGCGACCGGGTGTGGTTCCGCCACGCCAAGGCCGGGGAGGTGTGCGAACACGTCGACGTCCTGCACACCCTCGCCGGCGACCGGCTCACCGGCGCCGTCCCGACCTACCGCGGCGAGGGCCGCACGTTCGGGTGACGTACTGGAACGGCCCTCCTGCAGGGGCCCGCCGCGAGCGGAGCGAGCGGTGGGGGGCAGGAGGGTCCTTCATCAGTCCGCGTCGTTGGCCAGCCAGGCGCGGGCCTCGGCGGCCTCCTCCGGGGTGAGCCCGCCCGAGCCCTCCGGGTGGTCGACCTGGGCGTCGATCCAGCGGCGGTGCGCCTCCCACGCCGACTGGCGGGTGGCGCCGAGCGCGCGGCCGATCTGCGCCCAGGACGCGCCGGTGGTGCGCGCCGTGCGCACGGTGAGCTGCCGGCCCTGTGCGGCGCGGCGGACGATCACCTCGCCGAGGGCCAGCAGCTCCAGCGCCTCGTCGCGGTCCAGCGGTCGCGGGCCGGTGGGGTCGTCGGGGTCGGCCAGCGAGTCGCGGGCGCGCAGCTCGTCGTAGCGGCGGACGGCGCCGGCGAGGGTGGTCCGGCGCTCGAGGTCGTCGACGTCCATGACCCAGCGTATGTCAGGACGACCTGACGGAGCCTCACCGCGCCCGGGCGACCCGGGCCTCGTCGAACACCGGCTCGGCCGACTCGTACACCCGCCCGTCGGCGCCGAAGACGAGGAACCGGTCGAACGAGCGGGCGAACCAGCGGTCGTGGGTGACGGCCAGAACCGTGCCGTCGAAGGCCGCGAGCGCCTCCTCCAGCGACTCGGCCGACAGCACGTCGAGGTTGTCGGTCGGCTCGTCGAGCAGCAGCAGCGTGGCGCCCGACAGCTCGAGCACGAGGATCTGGAACCGCGCCTGCTGCCCGCCCGACATCGTCCGGAACGGCTGGTCGGCGGAGTCGGTGAGCCCGTAGCGGCGCAGCACCGCCATCGCCCGGCCGCGGTCGACCCCCGGCCGTCCGGGCTCGCCGTGCCAGAGCAGGTCCACCGGCGTGCGGTCGAGCCACTCGGGGTGGGCGTGGGTCTGGGCGAAGAACCCGGGGACGACGCGGGCGCCGAGCCGCCAGGACCCGGTGTGCGCGACGTCCTGCCCGGCCAGCAGCCGCAGGAAGTGCGACTTGCCCGCCCCGTTCGCCCCCAGCACGCCGACCCGGTCGCCGTACCAGACCTCCAGGTCGAACGGCTGCATCAGCCCGGTCAGCTCCAGCTGCTCGGCCACGACCGCGCGCTGTCCGGTACGGCCGCCGCGCAGCCGCATGGCCACCTTCTGCTCCGGCGGGCGGTCCGGCGGCGGGCCGGCGGCCTCGAACTTCGCCAGCCGCGTCTGCATCGCCCGGTAGCGCGAGGCCATGTCCGGCGAGTTGGCGGCCTGCTGCTGCAGCGTGCGCACCAGGTCGACGAGCCGCTGGTGCTCCTCGTCCCACCGCAGCCGCAGCTCCGCCATCCGCTCGTGCCGCGCCGCGCGGGCCTCCGGGTAGCTCGCGAACCCGCCGCCGTGCACCCACGCCGTCCCGCCCTCGACGGTGACCACCCGGTCGGCGACCCGGGAGAGCAGCTCGCGGTCGTGGCTGACGAACAGCACCGTCTTGCGGGTCTCGAGCAGCCGCTCCTCCAGCCAGCGCTTGCCCGGGACGTCGAGGTAGTTGTCCGGCTCGTCGAGCAGCAGCACCTCCTCGGGCCCGCGCAGCAGCGCCTCCAGCGCCAGGCGCTTCTGCTCACCGCCCGACAGCGTCGACAGCTCGCGGTACTTGCACCGGTCGTAGGGCACGCCCAGGGCCGCGACGGTCACGGTGTCCCAGGTGACCTCGGCGTCGTACCCGCCGGCGTCGCCCCACTGCGCGAGCGCGTCGGCGTAGGCCAGCTGCGCGGGCTCGTCGTCGGTCTCCATGAGGACGAGCTCGGCGGCCTCGACGGCGTCCCACGCGGCGCGCACCGCCGGCGCGGACAGCCCGACGAGGAAGCGCTGCACGGTGGTGTCGTCGCGCACCGAGCCGACGAACTGCCGCATGACGCCGAGACCGCCGCTGCGGGCGACGGCGCCCGCCTCGGGGACGAGGTCCCCCGCGATGATCCGCAGCAGCGTCGTCTTCCCGGCGCCGTTCTCCCCGACCAGCGCCGCGCGGGCGCCCTCGCCGACGCGGAAGGAGACGTCGTCCAGCAGCACCCGGCCGTCCGGCAGCGTGTGCCGGACCCCGCTCACGTCGACGTAGCCCACCGGCTCATCGTCGGCGACGGGGCAAGCGGATTCAGCCGACCGACTCCAGGCGGGTGCGCGCCAGCCGCTCGACCATCTCCGGCAGCGCGGTGACCGGGACGCCGCTGAGGTCGCGGCGGCAGGAGGCGACCACCGTGCCGATCACCTGGGGCCGCAGCCGCGGCCGGAACTCCTCCACGAGACGGGCCACCGCCTCGTCGACGGAGGTGTCGGTGACGGGGGCGACGTACTCGGAGGTCGCGGTCATGCGCAGGCGGGCCTCTCGTGTGGCCGGTCCGGGGTCGGCGTCCAGCGTGGCGGGGCACCGCCCGCCGGACCAGGGACCAAGGGCCCACGGGGGGCGGCGGCCGGTCAGGTCGCGAAGAAGGCGTTGCCGCCGGAGGAGGTGACCGCCGCGGCGTCGCGGAGCAGTGCGGCGAGCTCACCGGTGTCGACGCGGTCGAGGGAGGAGAAGCGGATGCAGCTCTTCCCGCAGGACACCGTGCCGAGGCGCGCGGCACGGGCCTCGGGCAGGTACTCCCCGTCGACGACGGCGCAGACGTACAGCGACAGGTGCCGCTTCTGCGCGGCGAGGGCGACCAGCGGCCACCGCGTCGTCTCCTTCGCCGACCGCGGCCGGTAGGGCATCAGCCCGTAGCCCAGCACGTGCCCGGAGCCGGCGGGGACGAGCTGCCGGTCGAGGCCGGGCGCGGCCTCCCGCACCAGCGCGTCGACGCGGCGCAGCTCGTCGGCGCGCGGGCCGGCGGCGGCGAACCACTCCTCCACCGGGTCGGTCACGACGGCCTCCTCACTGCAGCACCAGGGACAGCACCGTCGCGCCGGCGGCCAGCACCAGCGCGAGGACGACGATCGCGGCCACGAGTCGCCGTCGCCGCTCGGCCCCGGGGCCGCCGGCCCCGCCCATGCCCATCACGCCCGCGACGCTAGCCGCCGGGACCGACGGGACGGGCGGGTCGCCGTCCCCAGAGCAGCGTGTCGACGGCGGTCCCGGCCGGGGTCCCGCGGGGCACCGGCCCGAGCCGGTCGACGTCGAGCAGGGCGGCCACCGGCGCCAGGCGGGCGGCGCTGTGCAGGATCGCGGGGTCCTGCGGGCCGCCGGTCCCGTGCGCGAGGTTGTCCACGTCGTGGCCGAGCAGCAGGAACCGCCCGCCGGGGCGCAGCCAGCCGACGGCGCGCCGCAGCAGGCCGGTCATCGCGGGGTCGGGCAGGTGCAGGTAGGCGACCAGCACGAGGTCCAGCGAGTCCGGGGAGGTGGACCAGCCGGTGACGTCGGCGGTGACCCAGGTGACGCGGCCGGCGTCCGGCTGCGCCCGCCCCCGGGCCAGGCCGGTGGCGGAGAAGTCCACCGCGGTCACCCGCCAGCCGAGCCGCATCAGCCACAGCGCGTGCCGCCCCTCCCCCGCGGCCAGGTCGACCGCCGCACCCGGCGGCAGGCCGCCCACCAGCTCGGCCACCAGGGCGTTGGGCTCCCCCGACCACTGCTGCCGCTCGGCGTAGCGCGCGTCCCAGTCCTCCGCCTGCACGGGCGGCAGTGTGGCAGCGCCCCGGCCCGGCGTGCGGGCGGTGCGCAGCCGGGCCACGCTGGTCGGGGTGAGCACGGTCCGGCTGGCGCCGTTCGAGCCGGAGCACCTCCCCGGGCTGCTGCCGTGGTTCGACGACCCGGAGACGCAGCGCCGGCTGGGCGGGCGCGACTGGCCCGCGCGGGAGTTCGCGCTGCGCAGCACGGTGTGGACCGACGAGTTCCGCGGCCGGCGGGTGCTGCGCTCGTGCACCTTCGTCGCCCTCGACGACGACGGCGTGGTGGTCGCCCAGGTCGGCGGCGACGTCTACGACCGCTGGACGGTGTGGGACCCGGCGACCGAGCGGGTGCTCGCGACCGACCCCCGCCGGACGATGGGCGCGGCCTACGTCGTCGCGCCGTCCCGCCGCGGCCGCGGGATCGGCGCGGCGACGCTGCGGGCCCTGGTCGCCGCGCCGGAGACCGCCGACGTCGAGCAGTTCGTCCTCGGCATCGAGCCGGACAACACCGCGAGCCTGCGCGCGGCGGCCACCGCGGGGTTCACCGCGCTGACCACCGAGCCCGACGCGGAGGACGTGGTCTACCGGCACCTGGTGCGCTGAGGCCCGCTGCCGTCGGCGGGCCGTGGCAGGGTCGCGCCATGACGACGCCGCAGGTCCCGCCGCAGGAGGTCGCGCTGCTGCGGCTGGTGGCCCAGCGGGTCGCCGGGCCGCCGTTCCCCGACGCCGCGGCCGCCGTCCGGGGACTGCTGGCCGTGCAGGGCCAGGACTGGCCCGGGGCGCTGACGTCGGTGGCGCTGCGCACCGCCGACCGGTCGCGGGCCGGTGTCGAGGCGGCGCTGGCCGACGGGAGCGTCGTCCGCTCGTGGCCGATGCGCGGCACGCTGCACCTGACCCCCGCCGAGGACCTGCCCTGGATGCTCGACCTGCTCGGCGCCCGCGCGCTGGCCGGCGCGGCCAAGCGGCGCGCGGTCGTCGGCCTGACCGAGGCCGACCTCGAGCGGTCGCGGGAGACGGCGGTGGCCGCGCTCTCCGGCGGCCGGCGGCTGGGCCGCCGGGACCTGCTGGCCGCGCTGGCCGACGGCGGCTGCGACGTCGCCGGCCAGAAGGGCTACCACACGCTCTGGTACCTCGCGCAGACCGGGACGCTCGTCCTCGGCCCGCCCGAGGGCACCGACCAGGCCTTCGTGCTGCTCGACGAGTGGATCCGCCGGCCCCGGCGACTCGCCGGCGAGGAGGCGCTGGCCGAGCTGGCGCTGCGCTTCTTCACCGGGCACGGGCCGGCCGGCGTCGCCGACCTGGTCCGCTGGGCCGGGACGACGGTGCGCGACGCCCGGGCCGGGCTCGCCCTGGTGCGCGACCGGCTGGCGGCGGTCGACGTCGGCGGCACCGAGATGCTCATGGACCCGGACACGCCCGACCGGCTGGCCGGCTGCCGCGCCGAGGCCGCGGGGCTGCACCTGCTGCCGGGCTTCGACGAGATCGTCCTCGGCTACGCCGACCGCACCTGCACCGTGCCGGCCGAGCACGCCGACCGGATCGTGCCCGGCGGCAACGGCGTCTTCCGCCCGACCGTCGTCACCGGCGGGTGCGCGGTGGGCACGTGGCGGTGGACCGGGACCGGCGCGCGGCGGACGGTGACCGTCGAGCCGTTCACCGCGCTGCCCGACGGCGTCGCCGAGCGGGTGCCCGCGCTGGCCGCCGCGCTGCCCTGAGCGCCCGCACTGCCCGCGTTCCTCGTGCACCGCGGGCGCTGCAGGACCGGCCGTGCACGAGGAACACCGGCACAGCGCACCCGGGCGCGGTCGCGGGTGACCGGCCGCCGCAGCAGGGTGTGCGCATGGAGTACACGCGGTTGGGCGCCACCGGGCTCGAGGTGTCGCGGATCTGCCTGGGGATGATGAGCTTCGGCGAGCCGGGGCGCGGGATGACGCCGTGGAGCCTGCCCGAGGACGAGGCGATGCCGCTGATCCGGAAGGCGCTCGAGGCCGGCGTGACCTTCCTCGACACCGCCAACGTCTACTCGGCCGGCTCCAGCGAGGAGATCACCGGGCGGGCGATCCGCGAGTTCACCACCCGCGACGACGTCGTCCTGGCCACCAAGGTGCACGGCCGGATGCGCCCGGGCCCCAACGGCGGCGGGCTGTCGCGGGTGGCCGTCCTGCGGGAGCTCGAGGCGAGCCTGCGGCGGCTGCAGGTCGACCACGTCGACCTCTACCAGATCCACCGCTGGGACCCGGCCACGCCGATCGAGGAGACCCTCGAGGCGCTGGACTCGGCCGTCCGCTCCGGCAAGGTGCGCTACCTGGGCGCGAGCAGCATGTGGGCCTGGCAGTTCAGCAAGGCGCTGTACACCGCCGGCGAGCACGGCTGGCACCGCTTCGTGTCGATGCAGGACCACTACAACCTGCTCAACCGCGAGGAGGAGCGGGAGATGCTGCCGCTGTGCGCCGACCAGGGCATCGGCGTGGTGCCGTGGAGCCCGCTGGCCCGCGGCCGGCTCACCCGCGACTGGGACGAGACGACGCACCGCTCGGAGAACGACGCGTTCGGCAGCCGCCTCTACGACGAGCGCAGCGACCGCGCGGTCGTCGAGGCGGTGGCCGACGTGGCCGGCGAACGCGGCGTCCCCCGCGCGCAGGTGGCGCTCGCCTGGCTGCTGGCCAAGCCGGTGGTCACCGCACCCATCGTCGGCGTCACGAGGGCGGCGCACCTCGACGACGCCGTCGCCGCCGTCGACCTGCACCTCACCGACGACGAGGTCAGCCGGCTCGAGGCGCCCTACCGCCCGCACGCCGTCGCCGGCTTCTGAGCCGCCGGTACTCCCGCAGCACCAGGACGACGATCGCGAGGTCGAGCACGGCCGCGACCCCCAGCGTCCACGAGCCGTGGTCCAGCGCGCGGTGGGCCTCGTAGGCGCAGAACACCCCGAGGACACCGACGGCGACGGGGTACGCGGGCAGCACCTCCCGCAGCAGGGCGACGACGAGGCCGAGCTTCACCAGGCCGTGCAGCGTCAGGTACACGACGGCGAAGGTCCGGTCGCGCCCGGCCAGGTCGGCCTCCCCGGCGGCGAAGCGCTCGGCCAGGCCGCCGGCCGGGCTGCCGAGGAGGTGGTGGGTGACGACCGCGCGGGTCAGCTCGCCGAGCCCGCGCGGACCCACCGCCAGCAGCGCCACCCCGGCGAGCAGTTCCACCGCGCCGTCGAGTCCCTTGACGTACAGCGCGGCCCGCAGCAGCCGGTCGGTGGTCGTGCCGGGCATGCTCCCGGTCCCGGGCGGGCCGCGTCCAGCGCCGTCAGAGCCGGTCGGCCAGCTCCTCGAGGTCGTCGAGCACCAGGCCGGCGCCGAGCGGGCCGAGGCCGAGGAACCAGCGGTCGTCGTCGACGGCGACCGAGCGCCCCTGCGCCACCGCGGGGATCGACTGCCACAGCGGCCCGCCGGTGACCTGCCCGGCCGCCGTCGCGCCCTCCTGCCCGTAGGCGCCGTAGAAGAGCAGGTCGCCGTCGGCCTGCGTCACCTGCTCGGGCGAGACCTCGACGAAGGTCTCGGCGGTGCGCTGCACCGGCGGCCGGGCGAAGCCGACGTCGGCCAGCACCGACCCGATGAAGGACCCCTCGCCGTAGAGGCGCACCAGCGTGCCGTCGAGGAAGCGGGCGACGCTGACCTCGGTGGCCGCCGGGTCGCCGTAGCGCGCGCCGACCTCCTCGGCCCGGGCGGTGTAGGCGTCCAGCAGCTCCTGGGCCTCCCGGGCGCGGCCCAGCGCCTCCCCGGCCAGCAGCAGGTTCTCCTGCCAGCTCTCGCCGATCGCCTCGGCGAAGACCGTGGGCGCGATCCCCGCGAGCTGCTCGTAGACGTCGGCGTGCCGCACCGCGTTGGACAGGATCAGGTCGGGCTCGAGCGCCGCGATCGCCTCCAGGTCCGGCTCGGCGATGGTGCCGACGGCGGCGATGTCGGCGGGGTCGGCGCCGGCGGCGGTCACGAACCCGGGCAGCTCGTCGCTGACGTCGGTGCGGACCGCCCCGACCGGCGTCACGCCGAGCGCCAGGGCGGCGTCGAGCTCACCGGTGTCCAGGACGACGACCCGCTCCGGCTCGCCGGCGATCTCGGTCTCCCCCATCGCGTGCTCGACCGTGCGCGTCTCCTCGGCGGGCGCCGCCCCAGCCTCCGCCTCGGCCTCCGTCGACCCGCAGCCGCTGAGCAGAGCCAGCGCCAGCACCGCACCGGCTCCCCGGCCACGGCCGGTCCGTCCCCAGAGCACCACTGCCCTCCTCCCGGCACCGGACCACCCGGCACCACGGAGAACTTAGGACAGCCTCACCAAAGGGGCCGACGTCACCCCTTCCGCTCGACCAGGAAGACGGGGATCACGCGGTCGGTCCGCTCCTGGTACTCGGCGTAGGACGGGTACGCGGCGACCGCGCGCTCCCACCAGACGGCCCGCTCCTCGCCGCCGATCTCGCGCGCGACGCCGTCCCACGGCTCCGGGCCGTCCTGCACGGTCACCTGGTCGGGGTGGGCGCGCAGGTTGGCCACCCAGGCCGGGTCCCGCGGCGCCCCGCCCTGCGAGCCGACCATCGCGTACACGCCGTCGTGCTCCACGCGCATGAGCGGCTGCTTGCGCACCTTGCCCGTCCGCGCGCCCCGGGTCGTGAAGATCGCGACCGGCAGCCCGGTGTCGCGCAGCGTGTTGGCCTCCCGGCCCCCGGTGGCCTCGTAGCGCTCCACCTGCTCGCGGACCCAGCCCTGCGTGCTCGGCTCGTACTCCCCCTCGAGTGGCATGTCGCGACCGTAGGACCGATGACTCCGCGCCGCCCGGCCGGTCACCCCTGGTCAGACCCCGAGCGACAGGAGGCCGGCGTGGGACGGCTCGTGATCACCCAGAACAGCACCCTCGACGGCGTCGTGGAGGCCACCGGCGGCTGGTTCGCCCCGCAGGACGACGACGCCGACACCACCGACCAGCTCGACGCCGTCCGCGAGCACATGACCGGCCAGTCGGTCTTCCTCGTCGGCCGGCGCACCTTCGAGGAGATGCGCGGCTACTGGCGGCAGCGGCCCGGCGACACCACCGGCATCTCCGCGCACCTCGACGCGGTGGACAAGGCCGTCGTCTCCCGCACGCTCACCGAGCCGGACTGGGCCGGCACCACCGTGCTGGCCGGCGACCCGGTCGAGGAGGTGGCCCGGCTGGTGGCCGGCCGCGACGGCGAGGTGGGCGTCACCGGCAGCATCACCCTCTGCCACGCGCTCGTCGCCGCGGGCCTGGTCGACGAGTACCGGCTGTTCGTCTTCCCGCGGGTCCTCGGCCGCGGCCGGCGGCTGTTCCCCGAGGGCACCGACGTCCGGCTCACCGCCACCGGCAGCGGCCGCACCTTCCGCTCCGGCGTCACGCTGCTGACCTACCGGCGGGCGTGAGGGCGGCTCAGCCGGCGTCGACGGTGTGCGGGACGAAGAAGCTGAGGTCGTCGGTGACCAGCCCGTCGCTCTCCCGGATGCCCAGGCCCGCCGGCTCGCCGTCGACCACCCACGCGCCGAGCACCGGGTGGTGCGGGCCGTCGACGCCGGCGAAGTCGGGCAGCGGCGCGAACCCCTGCACCACGAAGCCCTCGGTGCCGTAGCGGCCGGGCATCGCCGTCACCACCTGCCCGTCGCGGACGATCTGCACGTTGGCGCCCTCGCGGCCCCACAGCGGCTTGCGCACGTAGTCGCGCCAGCTCGAGGGCATCTCGTCGGCGAAGTAGGCCGGCAGCAGCAGCTCGGACAGCACCGGGTCGCCGCCGAAGATCCGCCACAGCACCGGCAGCAGCGCCTTGGTGCTCCACAGCATCTTGTAGACCGGCTCGACCCAGGTGGTGCCGCCGGGCCGGGCCGCGTCGGCGAGGACGGCGGCGCCGAACTCGTCGTCGACCAGCCACTCCCAGGGGTAGAGCTTGAAGACGACGTCGACGTGGCGCCCGGCCGGGTCGTAGAAGCGGCCGTCGCCGGAGTCGAGCGCGAGGTCCTCGACGACGACCTCCACCGCCTCGTAGCCCGCCTGCACGACGGTGTCCATGAGGTACGCGACGGTCATCCGGTCCTCGCCGGAGGTGTCGGCGCTGCTCCACGCCAGGTGCACCCGCGGGCGCACCCCGGTCCGCCGCTCCCAGCGGGTCAGGTTGCGCTGCCAGGCCGCGACCAGCTTCTCGTGCAGCGCGTTCCACTGGTCGCGGCCCTGCCCGGTGAACAGGTGCCAGTTCCACTGCGTGACCGCCGCCTCGACCAGCGCGGTCGGGGTGTCGGCGTTGAACTCCAGCAGCTTGGGCGGGCCCGAGCCGTCGTAGCGCAGGTCGAAGCGGCCGTAGACGCTGGGCGGCTCGGCCTCCCAGGTGCTGCGGATGCCGGAGCGGGCGATCAGCGGGATGCCCATCCGGTCGAACAGGTCGTGCTCGATGACGTGGTCGCCGGCGGCGACGCACATCTCGAACAGCTGGGCCACCCAGCCCTCGAGCCGGGCGACCTCCTCGGAGGTGAAGTCGTAGTACGGGCCCTCGCGCCAGTAGCTGCGCGCCTCACCGCCGGGGGTGGCGGTGCGGTTGTAGACCAGGCCCTGGGCCTCGACCTCGGCCTCCCACCCCGGCCGGACGACGCCGCCCTCGACGCGCCGCACGCCTCAGGAGCCCGAGCTGCCGGTGCCGCCGGTGCCCGAGCCGATGCCCCCGGCGACCCGGGTGCCGGCGACCACCGCGCCGGCGGCGGGCAGGCCGTAGCGCTGGCGGGCGACGGTGTCGCGCGGGTCGACCCGGGTGCCGCCGCGGGGCAGCACGGTGCCGACCGGCAGGCCGGGGCGGAAGGCGCCGAGGTAGAGGAAGAACAGCCCGGGGCCGCGGTAGCCGTCGTCGCAGTAGTCGTCGTCGACGATCTCGCCGTCCTCGTCGGTGCAGTACGCGACCTGCTCCTCCTGGTCGTCGGTGCCGCAGCCGGCGAGGAACCCGGTGGCGGCGGTGGCGAGCACCGTCGTCGTCAACGCGCTGCGCACCCGGTTCGAGAACGCCATGGACCCCTCCCGCCTCGGTGGACGCCCCGACCCTAGGCCGTCCCGGCTCCCCCGACGGCCGCCGGGCGGCGCGGACGGTCCCGTACCGCTACGGTCCGGGCACCGACGCCGTCGTGCCCGGGGAGGCGTGATGACCGCCAAGGAACCCGCCGAGGTCGCCAGGGTCGCCGCGGCGACCGGGGCGAAGAAGGTGCACCGCAGCTGGGACCGGGTGCTGGTGAGCGCCTTCCTCGCCGGCGCCTACATCTCCTTCGGGGCGCTGGTCGCGATCACCGTCTCCTCGGGGCTGGACCCGGGCACCTGGGGCACGCTGCCCACGCTGTTCATGGGCGCGGCCTTCACCCTCGGGCTGGTGCTGGTGCTGATCGCCGGGTCCGACCTGGCCACCGGCAACATGATGCTGGTCCCGCTGGGCGCGATGAACGGCAAGGTCACCGTCGCCGACGTCGTCCGGAACCTGACGCTGGTGCTGCTCGGCAACCTGCTCGGCGCGCTGTTCGTCGCCTTCTTCCTCGCCGTCTCCACCGGGGTCATCGGCGACCCGGACAGCACCGGCAGCGCCGGGCTCACCTTCGCGCGGCTGGCCGAGATCGCCGACGGCAAGACCCACCACACCGCGTGGGAGACCTTCCTGCGCGGCGTCGGATGCAACTGGCTGGTCTGCCTGGCGGTGTGGATGTCGCTGGCCACCACCAGCGTCGCGGGCAAGATCCTGGCCGTCTTCTTCCCGGTCATGGCCTTCGTCGCGATGGGCTTCGACCACGTGGTGGCCAACATGTTCTTCCTGCCGGCGGCGGTGTTCGCCGGCGTCGAGGGGGCGAACTGGGGCGACACCCTGACCAACTGGCTGCTCGCCGGCGTGGGCAACCTCGTCGGCGCGGTGGTCTTCGTCGGGACCTCCTACTGGTACCTGTTCCTGCGCGACGCACCCGACGCCGCCCCGCGCACGGGCGCCGAGCCGGCCGAGCGCGCCTGAGCCGGGGCGCCGCTACGGTCGCCGCGTGAGCGACCCCCGCAGCCCGGAGCCCGACGAGGAGGCCGCGGTCCGGATCGCGGCCGGCTACGCGGTCGAGGGGCCCGCCCTCGAACTCGGCGCCGTGTCCGTCGGCGGCCGCCCGCACCCCGGCGCGCGGGTGCGGCTGCCGCTGTCGGTCCTCAACCGGCACGGCCTGATCGCCGGCGCCACCGGCACCGGCAAGACCCGCACGCTGCAGCTCCTGGCCGAGCAGCTCTCGGCCGCCGGCGTCCCGGTCGTGCTCGCCGACCTCAAGGGCGACCTCGCGGGGCTGGCCGAGCCGGGGCAGGCGAGCGAGCGGATCACCCGCCGGGCCGCCGAGACCGGGGACCCGTGGACGCCGACCGGCTTCCCCGTCGAGTACCTGGCCCTCGGCGGGCTCGGCACCGGCGTCCCGGTGCGGGCCACGGTCAGTGACTTCGGCCCGACGCTGCTGGCCAAGGTGCTCGGCCTCAACGCCACCCAGGAGAGCTCGCTCGGGCTGGTCTTCCACCACGCCGACGAGGCGGGCCTGCCGCTGCTCGACCTGGCCGACCTGCGCGCGCTGCTGACCTGGCTGACCCGGCCCGAGGGGAAGGCCGAGCTCGCGGGCCTGGGCGGGCTGTCGAAGGCGACCGCGGGCGTGGTGCTGCGCGAGCTGGTCGCGCTGGAGGA
Organism: Geodermatophilus sp. SYSU D00814; assembly: GCF_054050055.1. NCBI lineage: Bacteria > Bacillati > Actinomycetota > Actinomycetes > Geodermatophilales > Geodermatophilaceae > Geodermatophilus > Geodermatophilus sp. SYSU D00814. The sequence goes on along the minus strand of NZ_JBJGYP010000002.1, from coordinate 168,877 downwards.
CCTCGGCGGCGACGTCTTCTTCGGCGAGCCCGCCTTCGACCCCGCCGACCTGATCCGCACCGCCCCCGACGGCCGCGGCGTGATCAGCGCCGTCGAGCTGCCCGCCGTCGCCGACCGGCCCGCGCTGTTCTCCACGTTCCTCATGTGGCTGCTCGCCGAGCTGTTCGAGGAGCTGCCCGAGGTCGGTGACCTGGACAAGCCGAAGGTGGTGTTCTTCCTCGACGAGGCGCACCTGCTCTTCGCCGGGGCCGGCAAGGCGTTCCTGACCGCGGTCACCCAGACGGTGCGGCTCATCCGCTCCAAGGGCGTCGGCGTCTTCTTCGTCACCCAGCAGCCCACCGACCTGCCCTCCGACGTCCTCGGCCAGCTCGGCAACCGGGTCCAGCACGCGCTGCGCGCCTTCACCCCCGAGGACGCCGACGCGCTGCGCAAGACGGTGCGGACCTTCCCGGCGAGCGACGTCTACGACGACGTCGCCGCGCTGCTGACCTCGCTGGGCACCGGGGAGGCGGCGGTCACCGTGCTCTCGGAGCGGGGGGCGCCGACCCCGCTGGCCTGGACGGTGCTGCGCGCACCGCGGGCCTCCATGGGCACCGTGGCGCCGGACGCGATGGCCGCGGCGGTGGCCGCCTCGCCGCTGCAGCCCCGCTACGGCACCGCCGTCGACCGCGAGTCCGCGCGCGAGCTGCTGGCCGCGCGCCTCGCGCCGCCCGCTCCGCCGGCTGCTCCCGCGCCGCCGCGGGAGGCCCCGAGGGAGGAACCGGCGCGCCGGCACGAGGAGCCCGAGGAGGGCGGCGTGCTGGCCGACGTCATGGCCTCCCCGGTGTTCCGCAGCTTCGCCCGGTCGGCGGCCTCGGCGCTGGGCCGGGAGCTCACCCGCGGCCTGTTCGGCACCCGCCGCCGGCGCCGCTGAGCCGCTCCCCGGTCGCGGGGCCCGGGAGCCGGTGGCACCGTCGAGCGGCACACACGGACCGGGAGGGCGCGGGCGATGCGGTACAGGGAGGGCGGGCGGCTCGACACGTCGTCGGTCCAGGACCGGCGCGGCCGGGGCGGCGGGCTCGGCGGCGGACGGGGGCTCGCCGTCGGCGGCGGCGGGCTCGGGATCGTCGGCCTGCTCGTCGTCGTGCTCATCCAGGTCCTCGGCGGCGGGAGCGGCGCCGGGGCCGGGCTCGGCGCGCTCTCCGGCGGGCTGGCCGAGGGCGAGACGGCCGACAACGCCGCGCTCGAGCAGTCCTGCGACGACAGCGGCGACGCCAACGACTCGGTCGAGTGCGCCGTCGTCGCCGACATCGACTCCATCCAGGACTACTGGTCGCAGGCGCTGGGCGCGGAGTACGTGCCGACCGACACGGTGTTCTTCTCCGGCCAGGTGCAGACGCAGTGCGGCGGGGCCACCAGCGGCTCGGGCCCGTTCTACTGCCCCGCCGACCAGCTCGTGTACATCGACCTGACCTTCTTCGACACCCTCCGCACCCAGTTCGGCGCCGAGGGCGGGGCGTTCCCCAACGCCTACGTGCTCGCCCACGAGTACGGCCACCACGTGCAGAACCTGCTCGGCACCAACCGGCTGGTGACCCCCGGGGAGACCGGCCCCACCAGCGGCACCGTGCGCCTGGAGCTGCAGGCCGACTGCTACGCCGGGGTGTGGGCCAACCACGCCGAGACGGTGCCCGACGAGTCCGGCGCCCCGCTGATCGCCGACATCACCGAGGACGACATCCAGCGGGCGCTGGACACCGCCGCCCGCATCGGCGACGACTTCATCCAGCAGAACCTGGGCGGGGGCTCGGTGGACCAGGACACCTTCACCCACGGCTCCTCCGAGCAGCGGCAGCGGTGGCTCCTCACCGGCTACGAGACCGGCGACCCGGCGCAGTGCGACACCTTCGCCACCGACGACCTCGGCTGAGCCGGTGACCGGGCACCTCCGGACCGGCCGCGACGGCGCCGTCGCCTCGCTGGTCATCGACCGCCCGGAGAAGCGCAACGCGCTCACCGCGCAGATGTGGGCGGCGCTGCCGGGCGTCCTCGCCGAGCTGGCCGACGACCCCGCGGTGCGCGTGCTCGTGGTCAGCGGTGCCGGGCCCAGCTTCTGCGCCGGGGCCGACATCGCCGACCTGCTCGGCGGTCCCGACGCGGGCGACCCGATGGCGGCCGTGCGGGAGGCCAACCTCGCCGCCCAGGCCGCGCTGCGCGACTTCCCCAAGCCGACCATCGCGATGGTCCGCGGGCACTGCATCGGCGGCGGCGTGGAGCTGGCCACCTGCTGCGACCTGCGCTTCACCGACCCGACCGGCGTCTTCGGCGTCACCCCCGCGAAGGTGGGCATCGTCTTCACCCCGACGTCGACCCGCCAGCTCGTCCGGCTGGTCGGGCCGGCGACGGCGCGCTACCTGCTGTACTCCGGCGAGCTGGTCGACGCCGAGACCGCACTGCGCACCGGGCTGGTCGACCGGTTGCTGCCCGCCGGCGACCTGGCCGGTGAGGTGCGGCGGTTCGCCGAGGTGCTGGCCGGCCGCTCGGCGCTGACGCAGCGCGCGGCCAAGGAGATCACCGCCGCGCTCGACGACGGCGGCGACGACGAGCGGGTCGAGGAGCTGGCTCGGCGCTGGTACCGGGAGACCGCGGCTGCCGGCGAGCTCGCCGAGGGCGTCGCCGCCTTCGCCGAGCGCCGCGCACCCCGCTTCCCCTGGCGCGGCTGACCCCCGGGTCAGGCGACGCCGAGGCCGGCCTCCTCCGCCTCCACGGCGGCGTTCCACTCGCGCTTCTCGGACTGCCAGCGGTCCTCGGTGCTGCCCAGCCGCCAGTAGCCCGACACCGACATCCGCTCCCGCGGGACGCCGAGCCCGGAGCGCACGAACCGGCGCAGCTCGCGCACGGCGCCGGCCTCCCCGTGCACGAACACGTGCACGTCGCCCTCGGGGAGGTCGGCCCCGACGACGGCGGCGACCAGGGCGACCCCCGGCGCGCGGCCGCGGGGCACCCAGGTGACCCGGACCCGGGGCCCGCCGGGCAGCGGCTGCTGCTCCTCCGGCCCGGCCACCTCGACGAAGACCTCCGCGCGGGCGTCGGCGGGCAGCGCCGCGAGCGCGGCGGTGATCGCCGGCAGCGCCGTCTCGTCGCCGGCGAGCAGGTGCCAGGCCGCGTCGGCCGCGGGCGTGTAGGCGCCGCCGGGCCCGAACAGCTGCAGCGTGTCCCCCGGGCGCGCGGCCAGCGCCCACGGTCCGGCCACGCCCTCGTCGCCGTGGACGACGAAGTCGATGGTCAGCTCGCCGGCCGCGGCGTTCCACGAGCGCACGGTGTACGTGCGGGTCGAGGGCCACTGCTCGCGGGGCAGCCGCTCCTGCACCTCGTCGAGGTCGAAGGGCGCGGCGTAGGGCGCCCCCGGCGGCGGGAACAGCAGCTTGACGTAGGAGTCGGTGTGCTCCGGCGCGAAACCGGCCAGCCCGTCGCCGCCCAGGACGACGCGGACGAGGTGCGGCGTCGGCCGGGTGGTGCTCATCACGGTGCCGGTGCGCGGCGTGCGCCGGCGGCGCGGGGTCGGGTCGGCCACGGGCCCTCCTCGGGTCAGGGAAGGCTCACCTTACCTCCGGTGTACCGCCGGGCCGGCCCCGTTTCCGGACCGCCTCGTCCGGGTAGCCCCTGGCCTGCGGGAACGACGCCGTCCCCGGCGCCGTCATCCGGCGCGCGCCGCTCCCCCGGACGGCGCCGGACCGCTCTCCCCACGACTCACGGGCCGTCACCCGCCCCGGTGCCGACCCCGCTCGACCTGCACACGATCCGGCGACGGCCGTCGCCCGGCGATGTGTGCGTGATCCATTCCGGGGTAGCAGGACGCCGACCGAGATCCACTCAGGAGGAACGATGACCCACTCCATCGACGCCCCCCTCCCGCCGCCGCCCTCCTCGGGTGCGACCGGCTACGGGGACACGAGTACGACCTCGACCACGACCAGCACCGGCTCGCCGTCCACCACCGACGTGGCCAAGGACGAGGCCCGCAACGTCGGGCAGACGGCCAAGCAGGCCGGCAGCCAGGTCGCCTCGACCGCCGCCGACCAGGCGAAGACGGTCGTCGCCGAGGCACAGCAGCAGGCCCAGGGCCTCGTCCAGCAGGGCCGCACCCAGGTGCGCCAGCAGGTCGTCTCCCAGCAGCAGAAGGCCGGGCAGAGCCTGGCGAGCCTCGCCGAGCAGCTGCGCGGCATGGTCGAGGGCAACGCCCCGGCCCCCGGCCCCGCCCGTGACCTGCTGCAGCAGGGCGCCGGCCGGGTCGAGGAGTTCGCCCGCATGCTGCAGAACCGCGAGCCGGGCGACCTGCTCGAGGACGTCCGCAGCTTCGCCCGTCGCCGCCCCGGCTCCTTCCTGCTCGGCGCCGCGCTCGCCGGCGTCCTCGCGGGCCGGCTGACCAGCGGAGTCAAGGCCGCGCACTCCGACACCAGCTCCTCGTCGGGCCGGCACTACACGGGGACGACCCAGGGCACCGGCAACTTCGTCGACACCACGCCGTCCTACTCCGGCTACGAGACGACCTCGGGCTACGAGTCGACGCCGTCCTACGAGACGACCACCACCTACGAGACGACCACGTCGGGTGGCTACGGCGAGACCGGGACCACCGGCACGCCGCTGCCGCCCCCGCCGTACGGCACCACCCCGCCGGCCGGCGGCGTCGTCCCGCCGACCACTCCCGCGGGCTGGGACGACCCCACCCGCCGCCCGGGCACGGGGGTCTGAGCCATGTCCTCTCCCTACTCCGGCGCCACGCCGGTGGGCGGCCAGTCGGGCTACCCGCCGGAGCCCCCGCCGGCCAACTACGCCGTCCCGCCCACGTACGACCAGGGTCAGGCCGGCAGCAGCGCCTACGGCGAGCAGTCCTACGCCGACGAGTCCTACGGCGCCTCGACGGGCGCCCACGCCGGCAACCTGGGCACCCCGACCACCGAGGCCGGCCGGCCCGACGTCGAGGGCGTCTCGGTCGGGCAGCTCATCAGCGAGGTCACCACGGACCTCTCGGTGCTCATGCGCCAGGAGCTCGCGCTGGCCAAGGCCGAGCTGCAGGTCGAGGCCAAGAAGGCCGGGCAGGGCGCGGGCATGTTCGGCGCCGCGGGCCTGGCCGGGCTGATGACCGTGATCTTCCTCAGCATCGCGCTGTGGTGGGCCCTGTCCCACCTGGTCGGCCACAGCTGGTCGGCCCTCATCGTCGCGGTCCTCTGGGCGATCATCGGCGCGGTCGCGTTCTCGATGGGCCGCAAGAAGTTCCGGCAGGTCAACCCCAAGCCCGAACGGACCGTGGACACGCTCCAGCAGGTCCCCGGCGCCCTGAAGCCCCACTGACCCCCGGGCCCACGGCCCCCACACCTCTCTGGAGCAGACATGACCAGCAGTGACCCGGACGCCATCCGGCGGCAGATCGAGGAGACGCGGCGCGAGCTCAGCTACGACGTCGACGCCCTCAACGAGAAGGTCAACCCGGCCCGCGTCGTCGACCGGCGGATGAGCGCGGCCAAGGGCCGCTTCGCCAACGTCAAGGACAAGGTCATGGGCTCGGCCCACGACACCCGGTCCTCGACGCGCGGCACCGCTCAGAACGCGCTCGGCTCGGTGCAGGGCACGGCCTCCAACGTGGCCGGCTCGGTGCAGGGCACGGCCTCCAACGTGGCCGGCTCGGTGCAGGGCGCCGCCTCCAACGCGGCCGGCACCGTGCAGGACGCCGCCTCGTCGGCGGCCTCGGCCGTGCAGCAGGCCCCGGACGCGGTGATCCGCCAGACGCAGGGCAACCCCCTCGCGGCCGGTCTCATCGCCTTCGGCGTCGGCTGGCTGGTGAGCAGCCTGCTGCCGGCCACGCAGAAGGAGCAGGAGCTGGCGCAGCAGGCCGAGTCCGCCCTCCGCGAGCACAAGGACGAGCTGCTGGCCCCGGCCAAGCAGGCCGCCCAGGAGGTCGGCGAGCAGCTCAAGCCGGCCGCCCAGCAGGCCGTCCAGGAGGTCAAGGGCACCGCCCAGGACGCCGCCCAGACGGTCAAGCAGGAGGGCCAGTCGGCCGCGCAGGACGTGCAGGGCCAGGCCCAGCAGTCCCGCGAGTCCGTGCAGAGCCAGGCCACCAGCTCGTAGCAGCACCCAGCACGGCGCAGCGCCCCGCCGGGTCTCCCCGGCGGGGCGCTGCCGTGTCGGGGCCTCCCCTGCCCGGGTGAGCCGGCGGCGCGCCGGCTGCAGGGCCGCGCCGGCGGGGCCGACCTGACCCCCGTGACCGGGACCGAGGCCGAGCTCGCCGCGCTGCGCGCGCGGGTGGCCGAGCTGGAGGCCGAGCGCTCGGCCCTGGCCGCGCTGGTCGACGACCGCGGCGAGGAGCTCGCCGTCGCCGCCCGCGTGCTGCGCGCCCGCGCCGCCACGATGACCGGCGTCGTCGACGCCATCACCGAGCAGTCGGTCGTCGGCACCGACGCCGACGGCGTCGTCCGGGTGTGGAACCCCGGCGCCGAGCGGCTGCTGGGCCTCCCCCGCGCCGAGGTCGTGCGCCGCCGCCGCGTCACCGACTTCCACGACCCCGCCGAGCTCGCCGGCCGCGGCCTGTCCGCGCTGGTGGGCACCGCCGCCGAGCGCGGCAGCGACGTCCGCGACTGGACCTACGTGGCCGCCGACGGTACCCGCCGCACGGTGTCGGTGGCGGTCACCCCACGGGCCGACGACGGCGGTCCCGACGGGTGGACCTTCGTCGGCACCGACGTGACCGGGGTGCGCGAGGCCGAGCGGCTCAAGGACCAGTTCGTCGGGCTGGTCAGCCACGAGCTGCGCACGCCGCTGTCGTCGGTCCTCGGCTACCTCGAGCTGGTCCTCGACGACCCGGCGCTGGGCGAGCAGACCCGCGGGTACCTCGACGTCGTCGCCCGCAACGCCGCCCGGCTCGAGCGGCTGGTCGGCGACCTGCTGTTCACCGCCCAGGTAGAGGCCGGCCGGTTCCCGCTCGTGCCGGGCGAGGCCGACCTCGGGGCCCTCGCGCGCGCCGCCGAGGAGTCGGCGCGGGTCACCGCAGCCGCCGCCGGCGTGGTCCTCACCGCCCGGGTGCCCGCGGGTGGCCCGGTGGTGCCCGGCGACGCGGTCCGGTTGGGCCAGGCGCTGGACAACCTGGTGTCCAACGCGGTCAAGTTCACCCCCCGCGGCGGACGGGTGGACCTCACCGTCGTCCCCACCGCGGAGGAGGTCCGGGTGGCGGTCGCCGACACCGGCGTCGGCGTCCCGGCCGCCGAGCAGGCGCGGCTGGGCACCCGCTTCACCCGCGGGTCGAACGTGCGCCGGTCGGTGCCGGGCGCCGGCCTCGGCCTGGCGATCACCCGGGCCATCGCCACCGCGCACGGCGGCCGGCTGGAGCTGGTCAGCACCGAGGGCCGCGGCACCACGGCCACCCTGGTCCTGCCCCGCTGAGCACAGCCGTCTTGCGGCGATCGTGCGGGGTCCCCGCGGAGGCGCTGCGCGGGCGCTGGCAGGCTCCCCGGCGTGAGCACGGCGGACCGCACCCCGCAGCGACGGACCACCCTCGTCACCGACGGCGACCTCCCCGCCCGCCTGCTGGCCTTCCTCGAGCACCGCGCCGCGGCCGCGCCCGCCGACCCTGCCGCGGTCGACCCTGCCGCGGTCGACCCCGCCGTCGTCGAGCGGCTGCGCGCCGCGCACGCCGACGCCCTGCCGGGGCGGCTGGCCGCCATCGGCCGGGCCGCCCGCGCCGGGGACACCGCCGCCCTGGCCGACGGCGCGACCGCGCTGGCCGGCAGCAGCGGGCAGCTCGGCGACCCCGCCGTCGCGCGGCTGTCCGGGGCGATCGCCCGGCAGGCCCGCCGCGGCGTCGTCGCGCACGCGCTGGTCACCGAGCTGACCGGGCTGACCGGGGCCGCCGGCGCGGTGCCGGCGCCGCGCGGGGGTCAGGCCACCAGCCGGTAGCCCACCCCGCGGACGGTGCGGATCTCGGCCTCGGCCAGGCCCGCGGCCTGCAGCTTGCGGCGCAGGTTGGACATGTGCGCCTCCACCAGGCGCAGGCTGCCGGCCCACTCGGTGCGCCACACCTCGCGCAGCAGCGTCTCCCGCTGCAGCACCCGGCCCGGCCGCGACGCGAGCGCCGCCAGCAGGTCGAACTCGGTGCGTGTCAGGTCCACGACGGCGCCGTCGACGCGCACCTCGCGGCTGTCCTCGTCGATCTCCAGGTCGGCCAGCCGGACGGGGGCCGTGCCCGGCGCCGTGGTGTCCGTGACCGTGCGCGGACGGCGCAGCATGGCCTGCACGCGGGCGACGAGCTCGCGCGGGGAGAACGGCTTGGCCATGTACCCGTCCGCGCCGACGGCGAGGCCGACGAGCAGGTCGACCTCCTCGGCGCGCGCGGTGAGCATGAGGACGTAGCAGCCGCTCTCGGCGCGCAGCTGCCGGCAGACCTCGGTGCCGTCGCCGTCGGGCAGCCCGAGGTCGAGCACGACCAGGTCCGGGGCCGACCGGCGCACCTCGGCCAGGCACCCGGCGGCCGACCCGACGGCGCGCACGTCCAGCCCCGCCCGGGTGAGCACCGTGACGACCAGCTCGCGGATCTCGGCGGTGTCCTCCACGACGAGCACCGACTGCGCGGCCACCGCACCTCCCCACCGCGGGCGGCGGTCCCGCCCGTCTCCCGCAGGGCTTCGGCGCGGCGGTGCGACAGGTGCAGCCGGGGAGCGGCGGCTCGCTCGGCCGAGTGAGCAGTTGCCGCGGCTCGACGCGGCGGGTCGGCGCGGGTCGCCGACCGCACCTGCCCGCTCGGCCCGCGCGCCCTCACACGAAGGCGCTCACCCCGGTCAGCGCGCGGCCGACGATCAGGCTGTTGATCTCGCGGGTGCCCTCGTAGGAGTAGAGCGCCTCGGCGTCGGCGAAGTACCGCACGACGTCGTTCTCCAGCAGGATCCCGTTGCCGCCGAACAGCTCGCGGGCCAGCGCCACGGTCTCGCGGGCCCGGGCGGTGACGAAGGACTTGGCCAGCGCCGCCTGCTCGTCGCGGAAGACCCCCTCCTCCTGCAGCTGCGACACCCGCACCGCCATGCCGAGGCTGGCGGTGACGTTGCCGGCCATCCGGGCGAGCAGGTCCTGCACCAGCTGGAACCCGGCGATCTGCCGGCCGAACTGCCGCCGATCCTTGGCGTAGGCGATCGCCGCCTCGAAGGCGCCCATCTGGCAGCCCACGGCCGACCACGCGACGCCGCCACGGGTCAGCTTGAGGACGCGGTTGACGTCCTTGAAGGAGTTGCCGTGCTCGAGCTTGTTCTCCGCCGGGACGCGGCAGCCGTCGAAGACGATGTCGGCGTTCTGCACCGTGCGCAGCGCGTACTTGCCCTCCATCTTCGTCGGCGTGAAGCCGGGCGTGCCCTTCTCGACGACGAACGTCTTCACCTGGTCGTCGGCGACGTCGCGGGCGAACACGACGACGACGTCGGCGAAGGTGCCGTTGCCGATCCAGCGCTTGGCGCCGTCGATGACCCACTCGTCGCCGTCGCGGCGGGCGGTGGTCTCCAGGCCGCGGGCGACGTCGGAACCGCCGTGCGGCTCGGTGAGGGCGAACGCGCCGATCCGGTCCAGCGCCACCATGCCGGGCACCCAGCGGGCCCGCTGCTCGTCGGAGCCCAACAGCACGATCGAGCCCATCGACAGGCCGTTGTGCACCCCGAGGAAGGTGGCCATCGACGGGTCGACGCGCGCGGTCTCCAGGGCGATGAACCCGGTGAACAGCCGGGAGGCGCGCGGCCGGTGCTCCAGGTCGTAGCTGCGCCCGACCATCCCCTCCTCGGCGAAGCGCGGTACCAGGTCCATCGGGAACTCCGCGGCCGCCCACGCGTCGTTGACCCGCGGGCGGACCTCCTCGTCCAGGAAGCGCCGGATGCCGGTCAGCTCCTTGCGCTCGTCGTCGGTCAGCAGCGTCTCGTAGCCGTAGAGGTCGCCGGGCAGCTCGTCGGTCATCGCGGGTCCTCCGTCGATCGGGTCGTCCTCACCTACCCGCCGCGGCCGCCCGCAACGCGACGGCGGCCGTCGGGTACGGCGCCGTCGCCGCCTCGCTCGTCGCCGTCACGGCGAGCCCCCGCCGGCCGGCCAGCAGGGCCACCGCGGCGGGCACCGCGTCGCGGTCGGGTGGGCGCATCACCGAGAAGCCGACGACCACCCGCCCGCCGGGGGCCAGCAGGGCCGCGACGGCGTCCCACTCGGGGGCCGGCGGGGTCCAGAACGCCCGGACGTCGACGGCGACCACCGCGTCGAAGCGCTCGCCGCCGAGGTCGGCCGACAGCAGCGGCGCGGGGAGCACCCGGACCCGGCCGTCGTCGACGGCCGCGCGGTTGCGCCGGGCGGCGGCGGCGGCCATCCGCGCCGACCGGTCGACGGCGACCACGCGGCCCGCGCCGACCGCGGCAGCCAGCTCCGTGACCAGGACGCCGGCGCCGCAGCCGACCTCGAGCACCCGCTCCCCCGGCGCCGCCGCGACCACGCCGGCGACGAACGCCAGCCGGTCGGACGCCGCCCGTGCGGTCACACGTGCGCCTGTCCGGTGGACGCGCTGGTCCCGCCGTCGACGGCGAGCACCGCGCCGGTCACGTACCGGGCGCCCTCGGAGGCGAGGAACAGCACCGACGGCGCGATGTCCTCGGGCTCGCCGGGGCGGCCCAGCGCGATGCGGTTGCGGAACGGCGCGAGCGAGGCGTCGTCGCGGGGAGCGTCGGCGTTGAGCTCGGTGAAGGTGAAGGCGGGCGCGACGGCGTTGAGCCGCACGCCGCGCGGGCCCCAGTCCAGCGCCAGGGACCGCACGAAGTTGGTGACCGCGGCCTTGGTGGCGTTGTAGCCGGCCTGCCCCCAGTCGCCGCGCAGCCCGGACACCGAGGAGACGGCGACGAGGTTGCCGCCGGACTCCGCCAGCCGCGGCAGCGCGGCCTTGGCGAGGTGGAAGAACGCGTCGACGTTGGTGGCGCGCATCCGCTCCCAGGCGTCGTCGGCGAGGTCGGTGACCTCCCCGCTCTCGTAGCCGGCCGCGTTGCTCACCACGACGTCGAGCCGGCCGAAGCGGTCGACGACGTCGGCGACCAGCCGCCGCACCTGCGCGGGGTCGGAGACGTCGGCCGGCAGTGCCGCCCCGCGCCCGGCGGGGACGCCGTCGAGGGCGGCCTCGAGCCGCTCCCGCCGGCGGCCGGTGACCACGACGGTGGCGCCGGCGTCGAGGAACGCGCGGGTGATGGCCAGGCCGATGCCCGTGCCGCCGCCGGTGACGAGGACGACGGAGCCGGTGAAGTCGAAGGTCGCTGAGCCGCTCATGCCCGGCGCCCTACCCGGCGCGGGCGCCGGGTCACGCCAGCGCGCGGGCGAGCACGTCGACCAGCCGCCGGACGTCGCCGGGGCCGGCGGCGTGGTCGGGGTTGAGCTCGGTGACGCACAGCCCGCGGAACCCCGGGTCGGCGCACAGCCGGGCCAGCAGGCCGGCCACGACGTCGAGGGCGAGGCCCTGGCCGTGGTCGGGGACGTCGGCCAGCGGCAGGTCGAGGAACTCCACGACGTCGACGTCGAGGTGCACGAGGAACCCGTCGGGCCCGCCCACCGCCGCGGCCGCGTCCGCCGCGACCCCCGCCGGGTCGGCGGCGACCTGCGCGGCGCCGACGACGGCCAGGCCGGTGCGCGCCGCGGTGGTGGCGTCGGGCTCGGTGTCGCGGACGCCGACGGCCCGCACGCTCTCGACCGGCAGCAGGGGCACCGGCCCGACGGCGAGCAGGTCGGGGTCGCACCCGTCGAGCGCGAGCACGTGCGCCAGCGCCATGGAGTCGGCGACGCCGGTGGGGTTGTCGGCCGGGGTGCGCAGGTCGACGCCGCCGTCGACGTACACCAGCCCGGGGGTCAGGCCGGCCGCGCGGGCACCGGCGACCAGCCCGGCCGTCGTCGTGCACTCCCCGCCGACGACCACCGGCAGCCGCCCGGCGCGCAGCGATCCGGCGACGGCGTCGCGCACCGCGGCCAGCCCGGCGGCGACCCGGCCGGCGTCGCGCACCCGGCCCGCGGGCGCCCGGCCCGCCGTCCAGCGCACCGGCGCGAACAGCTCCCGGACCGCCACCTCGCCGCCGGCGGCCAGGGCGCCGGGCAGCCCGGCCTGCTGCAGCGCGGCCCAGGCCCGCTCCTGCCCGGGCCAGTGCGCCGCGGCGCTGGAGGGGGCGGCCAGCAGGTCGAGGGGGCGCGCGGAGGGCACCCCGGTGTCCTACCCCGCCACGGGGCGTGCGGCCAGCGAGCGGGGCTCAGCCGCGCTGCCGCCGCCGGCGGCCGCCGAAGGCCTGCTTGACCCGGCGCCACCGGTTGGGGGTGTGCTCGGCGTCGAGCAGCTCGGTCTCGGCGAGGAACCGCTCGACCGGCGCGAGCTCCGGGGGCTCGAAGGCGACCAGCGAGCGGCCGGTGGGCCGCTGCAGCGACTCGATGGCCCGCACCAGCGAGCCCCCGCAGCGCTCGACGGCGGCGGCCACCTCCTCGGGCGCCACGCCGAGGTGCTCCCCGAGCAGCCGGTGGCGCATCCCGAGCACCGCCGAACGGATCTCCGCCTCGCGGGGGTCGCCGGTGCGCGCCTCGATCGACACGTCGCACTCGGTGTCCAGGCCCATCGAGCGGTTGTTGAGGTTGGACGAGCCGATGCGCAGCAGCCGGTCGTCGAGGACGGTCACCTTGGCGTGCACGTACACCGGCCGCCGGCCCTCGGCGACCGGGACGTAGAGCCGGAACCGGTCGTACCGGTCGGCGCGGCGGACCAGGTCGAGGAGCTTCACGCGGGCGGTGTCCATCGCCCGGGTCTCCAGCCAGCTCTCGGCCGTCTGCGGGTTGAGGACGACGAACTCCGGGCCGTCGGGCTCGCCGAGCCGGTCGGCGATCGCCTCGGCGATCCGGCGGTTGGCGAAGTACTGCGTCTCGATGTAGACGGCCTCGCGGGCGGCCGCGATCACCGCGAGCCACAGCAGCTCGATCTCGTGGACCAGCTGCGCGCCGCCGTGCTCCGGGCGGGTGCGGGAGATCGCGACGTCGACGTCGGTCAGGAACGTCTCGACGTCGGGCCAGCACGCCTCGACGTCGTCCACCGGCTCCAGGTGCTCGCCGGTGCCGCTCTCCCAGCGCTCGCGGGCGAGGTCACCGAGCGCGCGGGCGGCCGGGCCGGAGACGAGGCTGGTGACGTCGTGCCACGGCCCGCTCAGCCGGGTCGTGTGCGGCCGGTGGCGCAGCGGGTGGCGGTCGCGGTGCTCGGAGGTGTCCCAGCGGTCGGCGGTGACGTCGATGCCGCCGGCGAAGGCGAGGCAGTCGTCGATGACGACGATCTTCTGGTGGTGCGCGCCGCCGATCGGGTGGTGCGTGTCGACGCTGAACCGCAGCCGGTCGGGCGAGCGGCGGTTGAGCAGCACGATCGGCGCCATCCGCCGGGTGAGGGCCACCACCATGCCGAGGTCCCACTGCAGGACGCCGATCTCCAGCCGCGGGTTGGCCCGCACGGCCCGCTCGAGCACCGGCCCGAGCCGGTCGTCGTGGGCGCGGCCGGGCGTGCGGGGGTCCAGCCGGATGCGGGGGTCGAAGTCCCAGCCGATGAACAGCACCCGCCGCTCGGCGCGCAGCACCGCCTGCTTGAGCGTGGCGAAGTAGTCGGCGGCGTCGACGAAGACGGCGTGCCGGTCGGCGCGCTCGATGCGCCAGCACGTCTCGCCGGGGACGAGCAGGGTGTCGGCGGTGGGCGCGGGGACGGGAGCCGGGGACGTCGTCCCGCTGCCGTCGGCGCTCTCCGTCACCCCGGCAGTCTGCCGACCTGCGCAAGCACCGTGCGCGTCCGCCTCGCCGACGTCATCCGATCGGTGCCGAACGGGGTGCTCGCGGAGGGTGACGACGCCGAGGCGTGTCCGTCCCCGGACCGGCCCCCGCGGACGGGACCGGCCCCGACCGGCTACCTTGCCGGGCATGCCGCTGGTGCTGCACTGGGGCGGGCCCCGACACGGCGAGGTCGACGACCTGCGGGCCGAGATGCTGACGTCCTCGGTGCTGGTCTACGACGGGCCCCGGTGGTTCGGCGTCTACCAGCGGTACGAGCCGGTGCAGGTGCGCGACACCCCCGAGGGGCCGGCCGAGGTGTGGGTCGTCCGCGAGTAGCCGGGGCGAGGTCTGTCGGTGGCCGTCCCGCCCCGGCATGCTCAGCACGTGGACCTCGATCCGGACCGCCGCTCCCCGCCGTGCGTGCTGGTCATCTTCGGCGCCTCGGGTGACCTGACCGCGCGCAAGCTGCTGCCCGCGCTCGAGCGGCTGGCCGGCTACGGGGCGCTGCCGCCGGAGGTGGCGCTGGTGGGTGTCGCCCGCACCCCGATGAGCGACGCCGACTTCGGCGAGCTGTGCCGCCGCAGCGTGTCCGGGGACGACCCGCGGTGGCGCGAGCTCACGGCGGCGGCCCGCTACGTGCACGGCGGCTACGACGACCCGGCCACCTACCAGCGACTGGCCGAGGTGCTGGCCGAGTGCGACGAGCGGCACGGGACCGCCGGCAACCGGGTGTACTACCTGGCGACGCCGCCGCGGCTGTTCGGGCCGATCGCGGTGAGCCTCGGCAAGGCGGGGCTGTCGGTGCCCTCCGACGGCGCCTTCGTCCGGGCGGTCGTCGAGAAGCCCTTCGGGTGGGACGAGGACAGCGCCCGCGCCCTCTACGCGGACCTGTCGTCGGCGTTCACCGAGGAGCAGATCTTCCGCATCGACCACTACCTGGCCAAGGAGACGGTGCAGAACCTGCTGGCGCTGCGCTTCGCCAACTCCATCTTCGAGCCGATCTGGAACCGCACGTGGGTCGACAACGTGCAGATCACCGTCGCCGAGACCCTGGGCGTCGGGGACCGCGGCGGGTTCTACGAGACCACCGGCGCCATGCGGGACATCGTCCAGAACCACGTCCTGCAGGTCCTCTCCCTCTTCCTCATGGAGCCGCCCACGTCGTTCCACGCGGAGGCGATCCGGGACGAGAAGGTCAAGCTGCTCCGGGCCATCGCGCCGCTGGAGGACGAGGCGCAGATCGCGGCCAACGCGGTGCGCGGGCAGTACACCCGCGGCGGCACCCGCGAGGACCTCATGGCCGGCTACCGCGACGAGCCCGGCGTCGACCCGCTCAGCTCCACGGAGACCTTCGTGGCGATGCGCCTGGAGGTGCAGAACTGGCGCTGGACCGGCGTCCCGGTCTACGTGCGCACCGGCAAGCGGCTGCCGGCGCGGCTGACGGAGGTGGCCATGGAGTTCCGCCGTCCGCCGCAGCTGCCGCTGTTCCCCGGCCGGGCCGAGGGGCTGGAGCCCGACGCGCTCGTCGTGCGCGTCCAGCCCGACGAGGGGCTGAGCCTGAAGTTCGGCGCCAAGGTGCCCGGCCACGCCTTCCGGGTGCAGAAGGCCTCGATGGACTTCTCCTACGAGAGCTTCGACGAGCAGTCCCCCGACGCCTACGAGCGGGTCATCCTCGACGCGCTGATCGGCGACCCCACGCTGTTCATCCGCGCCGACGAGGTCGGGCGGTCCTGGCGGATCGTCGACCCGGTGATGCGGTACTGGGCGAGCGACCCGCGGCCCATCCCGCTCTACCAGGCGGCCACCTGGGGGCCGCCGGAGGCCGACGCGCTCATCACGCGGGACGGCCGCAGCTGGCGCCACTCCGCCCGGTCCTGACCGGCGTCGTCCACGGGGGGCCGGCCCGCGGCCGGGGTCAGGGCGCCACGGGCAGCCCGGTGAGGATCGCGACGGCGACGAGTGCGGCCGCGACCACGTCGACGGTGGCGCAGAACGGCGGCCACCAGCGGGTGCCGGCCACGAAGCCGGTGCGGTGCTGCCACAGGTCCTTGAGGCCGTGGCCCAGCAGCCCGGCCACGACCAGCCAGCCCGACGCCGGCACCGCGGCCGCGGCGAGGACCACGAAGGCCGACGCGACGGCCACCTCGACGGCCAGGACGTGCCGGCGCCCGTCGGCGACGGCGAACCCGACGTAGACCGCGGCGATCAGGGTGAGGCCCAGGGCGTGGACGGTCACCGGCGCCAGCCAGGGGAAGGCCAGCGGAGCGACGGACTGCAGGGCGCCGACGACGACGCCCCACAGCACCGGGGTGCGCAGGCCGTGGTCCGCGAGGTGGGTCCGGACGGCGGTGCTGCTCACGGGAGCCTCCGACGGGTGCGGGGTGGAGTGGGAGTGCACCCCGAGGATCGCCGGGGACCGGGGGCGTTCGGACCGGCGACGTCGCCGGGTCCGGGAGGCCGGGACGGCGCCCGCGGGCCGGTACGGTCGGCGCCGTGCTGGCCGGTCGCGACGCCGAGCGGGGCACGGTGGCCGCCCTGCTCGACGCCGCGCGGAACGCGCGGGGCGGAGCGCTGGTGGTGCGCGGCGTCGCCGGGTCGGGCAAGTCGACGCTGCTGGCCGAGGCGGTCGCCGCCGCGTCGGACGCCACCGTGCTCCGCACGCAGGGCGTGGAGTCGGAGTCGCCGCTGGCCTTCGCCGCGCTGCAGCGGCTGCTGTGGCCGCTGCGCGGCGGCCTCGACGCGCTGCCGGCGCCGCAGCGGCGGGCGCTGCGCGCGGCGCTGGGCGAGGCCGAGGGCGAGGGCGACCGGTTCCTGGCGTTCCTGGGCACGCTCAGCCTGCTCGCCGACGCCGCCGAGGAGCGCCCGGTGCTGGCCGTCGTCGACGACGCGCACTGGCTCGACGACGCCTCGGCCGCCGCGCTGCTGTTCACCGCACGCCGGCTGCAGGCCGAGCGGGTGGCGCTGCTGTTCGCCGCCCGCGAGGGCGAGGCGCACTCCCTCGACGCGCCCGACCTGCCCACCCTCGTCCTCGGCGGGGTGACCGGGGCGGCCGCCGGGACACTGCTGGCCGAGCGGTCCGGCGCCGACGTCGACCCGGAGGTGCGCGACCGGCTGGTGGCCGCCACCGGCGGCAACCCGCTCGCGCTCGGCGAGCTCGCCGGCGTCCTCTCCCCCGACGAGCTCACCGGGCGGGCGCCGCTGCCGGCGGCGCTGCCGCTGACCGGTGGGGTGGAGCGGGGCTTCCTGGACCGGTACCGGCGGCTCGGCGAGGCGGCGCAGCGGCTGCTGCTGGTGGCCGCGGCCGATGACACCGGCCGGCTCACCGTCGTCCGCGACGCCGCCGACCGCCTCGGCGCCGGCGACGAGGCCCTGGACGAGGCCGAGCGGGCCGGCCTGCTGCGCGTCGAGGGGGGCGTGCTGTCCCTGTACCACCCGCTGGTGCGCTCGGCGGTCTACCGGGCGGCTCCCAGCGCCCAGCGCCGGGCCGCGCACCGGGTGCTGGCCGAGGTGTCGGGCGCCGACCCCGACCGCCGTGCCTGGCACCTCGCGGCGGCGACCGACCGGCCCGACGAGGCCGTCGTCGCCGCGCTCGACGGCGTCGCCGAGCGTGCCACCGGTCGCGGTGGCCACGAGGCCGCCGACGCCGCCTGGGCCCGCGCCGCCGAACTGACCGCCCCGGGCCCGGCCCGTGGCCGCCGGCTGTACCGGGCCGCGGCTGCGGCGTGGCTGGGTGCGCACCCGTCGCGGGCGACGGCACTCGCGTCCGCCGCGGCGGCCGAGGTGACCGAGCCGTTGCTGCGAGCCCAGCTGCTGGCCCTCCAGGGGCAGATCGCCTGGACGACCGGGTCGTTGGACGACGGCTACGACCTCGTGGCGCAGGCCGCGCGGGTCGCCGGCGACGTCGACCCGGCGCTGGCGCAGCAGCTGGCGGTGATCGCCGCGGCCCTGACCGTGTACGGCGCCCGCTCCCCGCAGCCGGCGGACCCGGCCGGACTGGTGGCCGCCCCCGCACCGGACGCCCCACCGCGGGTGCGGGCCGCGGCGGCTCTGCTGCGCGGGTTCACGGCAGCCGCCCGCCGGGACTGGGCAGCCGCGGCTGGCTCCTTCCGTGACGCATTCGCGCTGACCGACGCCGACGTCCGGGACGACCACGTGCAGCGCAACCTCGGCATCGCCGCCCTGGTCATCGGCGACGACGAGCGCGGGCTGCGCCTGCACGAGCAGCTGCTGGCCGCCGCCCGCCGCGCCGGAGCGCTCGCCACCGTCGAGTACGCACTGACCCGCGGCGTGCAGATCCAGCTCGCCGTGGGCGCCTGGGCGCGAGCGGCCGGCGCGGCGACCGAGGCGGTGCCGCTGGCGGCCAGCACCGGCCACCCCGGGATGGTCGCGCTCCCGACCGCGCAGCTCGCCGTGCTGGCGGCCCGCCGCGGCGACGACGACGCCGAGCGTCTCGTCGAGGAGGCGGCCGGCATCCGGGCCGGGCACCTCGGCGGGGTCACCGACGTCGTCGTGGTCGACCTGCTGAACTGGGCGCGGGGCCTGCGCGCCGCCCGGCAGCCCGCGACCGCCCTGCACCACCTGGAGCAGATCACCGAGACCGGCGTGAGCCGGATGGCGGCGCTCGATCGCCTGGAGGCCGCCGCCCGGGCCGGCCGCGACGACCTCGCCCGCGCGTGGCTGACCGAGCTCGAGGGCTTCGCGGCCGGTACCGGCGCGCCCGCCGCGGTCGCCGTCGTCGAGCACGGGCACGCCCTGCTCGCCGAGGGCGAGGCCGCGGAGGAGCACTTCCGGCGCGCGCTGGCCGCGCACGCCGGCTCGCCGCGGCTGCCCGACCGGGCCCGCACCGAGCTCGCCTACGGCGAGCACCTGCGCCGGGCCCGGCGGCGGGTCGACGCCCGCGGGCACCTGCGCAGCGCGCTGGCCCTCTTCGAGGACCTCGGCGCGGTGACCTGGGCCGAGCGGGCCGCGGCCGAGCTGCGGGCCTCCGGGGAGACCGCCCGCCGCCGCGACGTGTCCACGGCCACCGACCTCACCGCCCAGGAGCGGCAGGTCGTCGCGCTGGTCCGGCAGGGTCTGTCCAACCGGGACGTCGCCGCCCAGCTGTTCGTGAGCGTCCGGACCGTCGACTTCCACCTGCGCAACGTGTTCAGCAAGCTCGGCGTCAGCTCCCGCGCCGAGCTCACCGCGCTCCCGCTGGAGCTGTAGCGGCCGGCGGTGGGGCCACCGCCAGGACCACCAGCACCGTGGTCAGCGGGCTCCACAGGACCAGCCCGTCGGCCGGGAGCCAGCCCAGGACGGCCAGCGGGGCGAGCAGCGCCGCCGGCACCGCCCACGTCACCAGGGAGACCAGCGCCGGCGGCCACGCCTGCCGGCGCAGCCACAGCGCGCTGCCGGCGGCCCAGACCGCGACGGCGGCTCCGGCGGCTGCCCACCCGGTCGCGCCGGCGAGCGTCCAGCCCACGACCAGGGCGGCCAGGCCGGGCAGCGGCACCAGCAGGGCGCGGACGCAGCCGGCGAGCGCGGCGCGCCGCGGCGCCGGCGGTGCGGGACCGGCCCGGAGGACGGCGCTCACCGGGCCACCCCCGCCACCGGCGGACGGGAGCCGGTCCCCGCCTGCTCCGCGTCGGCGGCCATCCGGTCGGCCAGCGCGGCGGCGTCGGCGCCGACGAAGCCGAGCAGCGCCGAGCCGCGGGAGGTCTGCCAGGGCTGGCCCAGGACGTAGAGCCCGGGCACGTCGGTGACCCCGGCGGTGTGCCGGACGGCGCCGGCGTCGTCGAGGGCGCCGGGCACGTGCAGCCAGGAGTGGTCGGGCCGGTAGCCGGTCGCCCACACGACGGCGTCGACGTCGACGGTGGTCCCGTCGGCGAAGACGGCGGTGGCGCCCGCCAGGTCGGTCAGCCGCGGGCGGAACTCGATGCCCCGCCGGCGCAGTGCGCGGCTGCGGGTGCCGATGACCAGGTCGCCGCGGGCGCGCAGCCGGCGGCCGAGGCGGCTGCGCGCGGGCACGGTGAAGAAGCCGACCGCGTCCAGCCAGTCGAACAGGTCACGGCCGGCGATGCGCTGGGGCAGCTCGGTCGGCCGGGTGCCGACCGCGACGGTGACCGGCTGGGTGGCGGCGAGCTCGGCGGCGATCTGCAGGCCGGAGTTGGCCGCGCCGACGACCAGCACGCGGCCGCCGCCGGGCAGCTGGGCCGGGTTCCGGTACGCGGAGCTGTGCAGCTGCGGCACGTCCGGGTCCAGCCGGCCGGCGAGGGCCGGGACGTGCGGGGTCTGGAACGGGCCGGTGGCGACCACGACCTGCCGGGCGCGCAGCGTCCCGGTCGGGGTGGTGGCGGTGAAGGTGCCGTCGGCCTCGCGGTGCAGCCGGACCACCGGGGTGTCCAGCCGGACCGGCAGGGCGAAGTGCGCGGCGTAGGCGGCCAGGTAGTCGGCGACGTCGTCCTTGCCCGGGTGGCTGTCGGCCGGGGCGGGGAACGGCAGGCCCGGCAGCGAGTCGTACCGGGCCGGGCTGAACAGCCGCAGCGAGTCCCACCGGTCCCGCCACGCGGAGCCGATCTCCGGGCCGGCGTCGACGAGCAGGAGGTCCGCGCCGCGGGCGGCGAGGTGGTGCCCGAGGGCGAGGCCGGCCTGGCCGGCGCCGACGACGAGCACGTCGAGGAGCCGGTCCGCGGGTCGGGTGGGGAGGGTCATGGCGTCTCCTGGTCGGCGTGTGGTGGGGAGGGGGCGGGTGCGGTCAGCCGAGGCCGACGGTGAGCAGGGCGGCGGCGACGACGAGGTCGGCGACCAGGCAGGTCTCGGCGTACCAGCGCGGCACGACCCGGCCCAGGCGGTGGTGGGCGCCGTCCCAGGCGGCGTGGGCGAGCCAGCCGGCGGCGAGCACGTAGCGGGCGGCAGCGGGCTCGACGGCGACCGCGGCGAGGGCCACCGCGCCGAAGCCGAGCACCGCCGCGGTCTGTGCGGTCAGCAGCCGCCGGTCACCCAGGTCGCCGCGGGCGGTGCCCCAGGTCAGGTAGACGACCGCGGCCAGCAGCACGCACCACGCGCTCGTCCAGGCCTGCGCGGGCTCGGGTAGCCGGGCGACGAGCGCGAGGCCGTTGGCGGCCGCGACGGCACCGAGCGCGGCCGGCCAGCGGCGGACGAGGACGCCGCGCACGCCGTCGGCGCGGCGGGTCGCGAGGTCCGGGGCGGCGGTCGCGCGGGTCATCGGGGTCTCCTCGGTCCGGGCTGGGTGCGGCTCGGACGCTAGGAGCCGGCCGTCGGCGTCACGCCGGCAGAACCGCCAGGTCGGTCGCCTGGCCCCGACCGGGCTCCCCGGGTCAGCGGTCCAGGGGGAGCGCGGCGAGCTCGGTGCGGGAGGTGACGCCGAGCTTGCTGAACACGTTGCGCAGGTGGAAGTCGACGGTCCGGACGCTCACGAACAGCTGGGCGGCGACGTCCCGGTTGGACAGACCCTGCCGGACCAGCGCGACGACCTGCCGCTCCTGGGCGGTGAGCTCGGTGGCCGTGGACACGTCGCGGCGGCGGGCGGTCTCCCCGGAGGCCCGCAGCTCGGCCGCGGCCCGCTCGGCCCAGGTCACCGCGCCGAGGTCCTCGAAGAGGGCCAGCGCGCTGCGCAGGTGCCCGCGGGCGTCGACCCGCCGCCGGGCCCGGCGCAGGTGCTCGCCGTAGGCGAGCTCGGTGCGGGCCCGGTCGGGCAGCCGCAGCGAGCCGGCGTGCGCGGCCAGCGCGCGCCGGAAGTGCTCCTCCGCGGCCTCGCCCTCGGCGAGCAGGGCGTGCCCGTGCTCGACGACGGCGACCGCGGCGGGCGCGCCGGTACCGGCCGCGAAGCCCTCGAGCTCGGTCAGCCACGCGCGGGCGAGGTCGTCGCGGCCGGCCCGGGCGGCGGCCTCCAGGCGATCGAGCGCCGCCATCCGGCGCAGCCGGGGACTGGCGATCCGCTCGAGGTGGTGCAGCGCGGTGGCGGGTCGGCCGGCGGCGCGCAGGCCGCGCACCCAGTGCAGCAGGTCGATGACGAGGAAGTCGGAGATGCCGACCGGGTGCGTCTCGCGGACGGCCACCACCTCGGCCAGGTGACGGTCCGCGGCGTCGTCCCCGCGCAGCGCCGCCACCACGGCCAGCTCCGCGGTCGGCAGTGCCGTCAGGCCGGCGTGGCCGGTGGCAGCGGCCAGCGGCAGCGCCTCTGCCGCCGCGGCCGCGGCCCTCCCCCACGCGCCCGTCGCGATCTGGACCTGGGCGCCGCGGGTGAGGGCGTGCTCGACCATGGTGAGGGCACCCGCCCGGCGGGCGGCGGTCAGCTGCTGCTCGTGCAGCCGCAGGTCCCGTTCGTCGTCGTCGACCAGCCACGCCGCGACGCCGAGGTTGGGTTGCAGCACGTGGTCGTCGACCGGGTCGGCGTCGGTGAGGGCGAAGGCGCACCGGAACGCCTCGGCGGCGGCCGCCCAGTCCTGACGGTCGGCGGCGAGGAAGCCGTGCATCAGCGCCCGTGCGGCCCGTGATCGAGGCGGCGCGTCCGGCGCCGGCGCGGGCACGAGCGTCGTGAGGTCGACGGCGCGCGGTGACCGCGCCCCGCACGCCGACAGCGACGCGGCCAGCATGGCCAACTGCTGCGCCAGGGCCCGGTCCGCACCGGCGGCGACCTGCGCGGCCTGCAGGACGAGGTCGTAGCCGTCGTCGAGGGAGCGGGTGTTCCACTCGAGCTGCCCCTGCAGCAGGAGCAGCCGTGCCCGCAGCAGCGGATCGGTCACCTCGGCCGCGGCCGCGGTGGCGAGGGCCGTCGCGCGGGAGGGATGAGCACCCGCCCAGGCCGCGGACGCGGCCAGGTACGACCGGCGGCCGCGCGCCTCGCCGCCGGGGGTGAGCTCGGCGGCGCGGGCCCAGGCGTCGGCCGCGGCCTCGTGACCGCCCCGGGCGGCAGCGCGCTCGGCGACGCCGTCGAGGGCGGCGACGACCTCCTCGTCGGGCCGGTCGGCGGCGGCGGCCAGGTGCCAGGCGCGTCGATCGGGGTCGGTGCCGACCGCCGCGGCGAGCGCGCGGTGTGCCGCCCGGCGCTGCGCACTGGTGGCGGCCCGGTAGACCGCGGAGCGCACCAGGGGGTGGTAGAGGACGAGCACCTCCCCGTCGACGCCCAGCAGCCCGGCGCGTTCGACCTCGTCCAGTGCGTCCTCCCCGGCCCCGAGGCGCTCGGCGGCGTCGCGCACCACGGCCGGCCGGCCGGTGTCGTCGGCCGCGGCCACCAGCAGGAACCGCTGCGCCGCCTCGCCGAGGCGCCGGTACCGGTCCAGGAAGCCCCGCTCCACGCCGCCGGTCAGCGGCAGCTGCGCCGGCAGCGGTGCTCGCGCGGCCAGTTGGTCGGCGGTCAGCACCGCGGCGAGCTCCACCAGGGCCAGCGGGTTCCCGCCGGTGGCGGTCACCAGCCGGTCGCGCACGCCCGGGTCGACCGCACCACCGGCCCGCGCGCGCAGCACCGCGTCGGCGTCCGCCCCGGTCACCCCGCCGAGGACGACCGTGGGCAGGTCGGGTGCGTCGAAGCGGCGGGTGTCGCCGTCGCGCGCGGCGAAGAGGACCGCGACCCGCTCCACCTGGAGCCGGCGCGCGACGAACAGCAGGGCCGCGGCCGAGGCGTCGTCGAGCCAGTGCGCGTCGTCGACGACGGCAAGCACGGGACGTCGCTCGGCGGCGTCGGCGAGCAGGCTCAGCGTGCCCAGGAAGGCCAGGAAGCGGTCGCCCTCACCGGCGGCCTCGCCGAGCGCGGCGCCCAGGGCCGTCCGCTGCGGCTCGGGCAGCGCGGCGAGGGAGGAGCGCAGCGGCCACAGCAGCCGCTGCAGCGCAGCGAACGCCAGCGGCGACTCCGACTCCACGCCCGAGGTGCGCAGCACCGTCATGCCGGAGGCGGAGGAGACGGCATCGGCCAGCAGCGTCGACTTGCCGGCCCCGGCCACGCCGCGGACGACCAGCGCGCCCCCGGTGCCGGTGCGCGCACCGTCGAGCAGGGCGGCGATCGCCGCGCGCTCGGGGTCCCGTCCGGCCAGCACGGGCCTGGACGGTACCCACCCGTCGTGCGGGCGGGCCGGGCCCGTCACCGGTCCCCCAGGCGGGCGCGCGTCCGCTCCTCCGCGGCGGAGAGCCGCCGGCGGACCTCCTCCCAGGGAGGCGGCAGCTCGGTGGGCGTGGCTCGCCAGACGTCGGTGACCGGGGGGTGCAGCAGCGGACGGAGTTCCCGCTGGGCGGCGGTGTGCAGGGCGCCGCCCGCGAAGGCGGCGAGGGACGCCCGGCGGCTCCAGGCCGACACCACCCACAGCTCACCGGCGGCGAGCCGGAGGACGTAACCGGCCAGGTCGGGTGTGCGGTCGAGCTCCGGACGGATGCGGTCGGCCCAGGCCACGACGACGCCGGCGTCGGCACCGCCGCGCAGCCGCAGCTGCACCCCGACCAGCGTCAGGACGGCGGAGGGGTCGGTCACCGGCTCGACCGGCGTCCACGAGCTGCTCCGCACCCGCTCGATGCTGGGGACGTCCCGCCGGCGGCCGCACCGGCGGAACGGCCGGGCCGGTCGCGCGCCGGGGGATCAGTCGAGCGGGTGGGCGGCCAGCTCGGTGCGGCTGCTCACGCCGAGCTTGGTGAAGACGTTGCGCAGGTGGAAGTCGACGGTGCGGGGGCTGACGTAGAGCTGGGCGGCGGCGTCCCGGTTGGACAGCCCCTGGCGCACCAGCCGGGCCACCTGGACCTCCTGGGGCGTGAGGTCCACCACGGTGGAGACGTCGCGGCGACGGGTCGTCTCCCCGGAGGCCCGCAGCTCCTGCCGGGCGCGGTCGGCCCACCGCGGCGCACCGAGGTCCTCGAACGTCTCCAGGGCGGCGCGCAGGTGGGGACGGGCGTCGACCCGGCGACGGGAGCGGCGCAGGAAGGCGCCGTAGGCCAGCTGGGTGCGGGCCCGGTCGGGCGGGCGTTCGGCCTCGGCGTGGGCGAGGAGGGCCTGCTCGAAGTGGCGCTCGGCCTCCGGGCCGTCGCCGAGCAGCGCCAGGCCGTGCTCGGCCACGGCCTGCGCCCAGGCGGAGCCGGTCGCCCCAGCGAAGCCGGCCAGCTCCGCCACCCAGGCGCGGGCCAGGTCCGGCTGCCCGGCGCGCACGGCGGCCTCGATGCGGTCGGCGGCGGCCAGCCGGCGGGTGATCGGGTGGCGGATCCGTTCCAGCTGGTGCAGCGCGGCGGCGGGCTCGTCGGCGTCGCGCACGCCGCGGGCCCAGCGCAGGACGTCGGGCACCACCTCGGCGAGGATGCCGAGCGGGTGTTCGGCGCAGATCTGCTCGGCATCGGCGAGGTGCCGGTCGACGGCGTCGTCGCCGCGGAGCGCGGCCAGCAACGCCAGCCAGGCCGTGGGCAGGGCGGCCAGCCCCCGGTGCCCGGTCTGCTCGGCCAGCGGCAGCGCCTCGGCGGCCGCGGCGCGGGCAGCGGTCCACCGCCCGCTGGTCAGCTCGGCGAACCCGAGCCGGGCCAGGGAGTAGAGGGTCATCAGGACCGCGCCGGTGCTCCGGGCCCGGGCCAGCAGCTGCTCGTGGTACCGCCGGATCAGCGCGTCGTCGCCCAGGTACACCGCGGCGATGCCGAGGTTGGGCAGCAGGTCCTGGTCGTCCTCGGCGAGGTGCTCGGCGAGGGCGAAGGCCTCGTCGAGCGGACCCGTGGCCGTCTGCCAGTCGCCGCGCACGGCGGCGTCGAGGCCGTGCAGCAGACCGGAGAAGCAGCGGGCGCGCAACGGCGCTCCGGGTACCGGCGGGGGGACCAGGGCGGTGGGGTCGACGGGGCTGCCCGAACGTGCCCCGAACGCGGCGAGCGCCACGGCGAACATGGCCATCTCGCGGGCCCGCTGGGAGTCGTCGGCGGCGACCTCCGCGGCGGCCTCGAGCACCATGCGCTGCCCGGTGTGCAGCGAGCCGGTGTTCCACTCGATGCGGGCCCGCAGCCGCAGGACGTCGGCGCGCAGCAGCGGGTCCCGGGCCTGGGCCCGGGCGGCGTCGACCAGCGCCCGGGCCCGGGCCGGCTGGGCGGCCAGCCAGGCGGCGCGGGCCGCGGCGTAGAGCCGCCCGGCCCGGCCGTCCCCGGCCGGGGACAGCTCGGCCGCGCGCTCCCAGGCGGACGCGGCCGCCTCCAGACCACCTCGGGCGTGGGCCCGCTCGGCGGCGGCGTCGAGCTCGGCCACGACGGCCTCGTCCGGCTCCTCGGTGGAGGCCGCGAGGTGCCAGGCACGCCGGTCGGCCTCCTCGGGACCGGTCAGGACGGCGGCGAGGGCCCGGTGGACCCGGCGGCGCTCGGTGCTGGTGACGGCGCCGTAGACCGCCGAGCGCACCAGCGGGTGCCGGAGGTCGACGGTGGCGTCGCGGACGTGGAGGAGACCGGAGCTCTCGGCCGCGACGAGCGCGTCCTCCCCCGCTCCCAGGGCGGCGGCCGCCCGCTGCACGACCCCCGCCCGGCCGGAGTCGTCGGCCGCCGCCACCAGCAGCACCGTCCGGGCCTGTTCGGGCAGTCGCCGGTACCGGTCGAGGAAGGCACGCTCCACGCCCCCGGTCAGCGGGAGCCGGGCGGGCAACCGCGCCCGGCCGGACAGCTGCTCGGACGTCAGGGCCTCCGCGAGCTCCACGAGCGCCAGCGGGTTGCCCCCGGTGCTCGCGAGCAGCGCGTCGCGCACGTCCGCGGGGACGGACACCCCGGCACGGGTGCCGATCAGCTCACCGGCCGCCTCGGCGTCGACGCCGCCGAGGGAGAGGGAGGGCAGGTCGCCGCTGTCGAAGGTGCGCACGTCGGCGTCCCGGGCGGCGAACAGGAGGGCGACCCGCTCGACCTGCAGGCGGCGGGCCACGAACAGCAGCGCCGCGGCGGAGGCGTCGTCGAGCCAGTGGGCGTCGTCGACGACGGCGAGCACCGGGCGGTGCTGTCCGGCGTCGGCGAGCACGCTCAACGCCGCCAGGAAGACGAGGAAGCGGTCGCCGGGGCCGTCGTCGACCTCGCCGAACGCCGCCCGCAGCGCCCGGGCCTGCGGCTGCGGCAGGTGCTGCACGCCGTCGCGCACGACCGGGCGCAGCAGCCGCTGCAGCGCGGCGAACGCCAGCGGGGACTCCGACTCCACGCCCTGGGTGCGCAGCACCGTCATGCCGTCGGCCCGCGCGACCGCGTCGGCCAGCAGCGCCGACTTGCCCACGCCCGGCTGCCCGAGGACCACCAGGGCCCCGCCCCGCCCGGCCCACGCCTCGTCCACCAACGCCGCGACGGCCGCGCGCTCGCGGTCCCGGCCGGACAACACGGCGAGACCCTAGTCCGATCCGGACGGGATCGAGTCGTTTCCCGGCGCAGGGACCCACGACGCAGGACCCACCCCGGCGAAATTCCCGGCGAGACCGGGCGCCGCCGGCGGCGACGGTGGCAGGCGCACCGAGACCTGCCATCGAGGAGGCGACCATGTCGATCCACTCCGCTGCCGAGCCGGCGGCGCACGCCCACGGGCACCCGACCCACCACGCGCCGGGCTCACCCACCCCGGCGCCCGT
Organism: Geodermatophilus sp. SYSU D00814; assembly: GCF_054050055.1. Lineage (NCBI taxonomy): Bacteria > Bacillati > Actinomycetota > Actinomycetes > Geodermatophilales > Geodermatophilaceae > Geodermatophilus > Geodermatophilus sp. SYSU D00814. Next base: position 141,542 of record NZ_JBJGYP010000002.1, on the reverse strand, counting down.
CGACGAGGACGGTCCGCGCCGGTCGTGGGCGGTGTTCTCGCTCATGATCGCCGCCCAGTTCATGGTCATCCTGGACGTGTCGGTGGTCAACGTCGCGCTGCCGTCGATCAGCGAGGACCTGCGGCTGTCCGCCGCGGACTACCAGTGGACGATCAGCGCCTACGTGCTGCTCTCCGGCGGCCTGCTGCTGCTCGGCGGGCGGATCGCCGACCTGCTGAACCGGCGGGGGGCGTTCCTCGCCGGCGTCGGCCTGTTCACCGCCGCCTCGCTGGTCAGCGGCCTGGCGCAGACCCCGCTCACGCTGATCCTGTCGCGGGCGGCGCAGGGCGCCGGCGCCGCGCTGCTGACCCCGGCCGCGCTGTCGATCATCATGACCGCCTACGCCGGCCGGCAGCGGCAGACCGCGCTCGCCGTCTGGGGCACCGTCGGCAGCCTGGGCATCGCCGCCGGTGTGCTCTTCGGCGGCGCGCTGACCAGCGCCCTGGGTTGGCGGGCGGTCTTCTTCATCAACGTGCCGATCGGCGTCGTCGTCGTCGCCGGCACCCTGCGGTCCGTGGCCCGCGGCGGCGCGCAGCCCGGCGCGCTGCGCCGCCTCGACGTGCCCGGCGCGCTGACCCTGGTGACCGGGCTGCTGGCGCTGGTGTTCGGCATCGAGGCCATCCGCTCGGCGGGACCGACCGCGCCGCGCACGTGGATCGCGCTCGCCGCCGCCGCGGTGCTGCTCGCCACGTTCGCCCGGCTCGAGCGCCGCGCCGCCGACCCGCTGGTGCCCCCGGCGACCTGGCGGATGCGCTCGCTGGTCTCGGCGTCGGCGGTCATGGCCGGCGTGACCGGTGCCGTGGTCGGCGCGATCTTCCTCAGCTCGCTGTACCTGCAGGCCGTCGTGGGGTCCTCGCCGGTCGTCGCCGGGCTGCAGTTCCTGCCGCTGGCCGGCGCGATCACCCTGGCCGCCGCCGCGGCGTCGAAGGCCATCGGCCACCTCGGGGCCCGCACGCTGATCCTCGGGGGCCTGGTGGTCATGGCCGCCGGCGTGCTGCTGCTGGCCGCGAGCGCCGGGGGCACCTCCTACGCCGCCGACGTCCTCCCCGGCTTCCTGCTCGTCGGCGCCGGCGTCGGCCCGATGTTCGTGGCCATCGCCGTCGCCGCGATGAGCGACGTCCCCGCCGAGCGCTCCGGGCTGGCGTCCGGGCTGATGATGACCGGCCACGAGATCGGCGCCGCCCTCGGCGTCGCCGGGCTCACCGCGATCGCCGGCGACCTCGCCACCCGCACCGGGCTCGTCGACGGCTACGGCCGGGCCTTCGTCGCCACCGCCGTCGTCCTCGCCGGCCTGTTCCTGCTCACCCTGCTCGCCGTGCCCGCCGGCCGGCCGGCAGCCGGAGCGGGGGCCCACGGCGCCCACGGTCACGGCCCCCACGGCCACGGCCCCCACGGCCACTGAGCCGCGGCCGGGATCGCCGGTCCTCCCCGGGCCGGCGATCCCGGCGATTCCCCCGGTGTGAGCACCTCCCCCCACCCGCAGGGTCGTCCCCGTCCGCACCGACACCCCCCCAGGAGCCCGACGTGTCCTTCGCCCACGAGTACCTCGCCCGGTCCCGCGCCCAGGAGCTGATCGGCGACGCCGACCGGGCCCGGCGCACCCGGTGCCTGCGGCCCTCCCGGCCCTGGCGCCGCCGTCCCCGCCGGTGCTGCCCCTGACCGCCCTCCCCGCGCACCGACACCCGTCCCCGACCCACCACCCACACCCGAGGAGCTCCCGATGCTGTCCAGCACGCCCCGCACGTTCACCGGCTCGACCACCTTCACCGTCACCGGCATGACCTGCGACCACTGCCGCCGCGCCGTCACCGAGGAGATCGCCGCGGTCGACGGCGTCGGGTCGGTCGCCGTCGACCTGGCGACCGGCACCGTCACCGTCACCGCCGAGCACCCCGTGGACCGCGCGGACATCGCCGCCGCCGTCGACGAGGCCGGCTACGCCCTCCTCCCGTGACCCCCGCCCACCCCCCTGGAGGCCGGCCGTGACCACCCCGACGCCCACCCGGGACACCCCGGCCGCAGCCGCGCACCCCGCGCACCGCCCGAGCGCCCGGAGGTTCGCCCTCCACTTCCTCGAGATGGTCGTGGCGATGGCCGTCGGCATGGTGGCCCTGCACCCGGTGTGGACCGTCGCCCTCGACGCCGTCGACGCCTCCTGGCTGATGGCGGACCCCTACACCGGCGCGCTGGTCATGGCCACGAACATGACCGTCGGCATGTCCGCGTGGATGAGGGTCCGCGGGCACCGCTGGCGGCCGATCGCCGAGATGGGCGCGGCGATGTACCTGCCGTTCCTGGTGCTGTTCGTGCCGCTGGCGCTCGGGCTCATCGGCGAGGGCGCCCTACTGCTGTGGGGCCACGTGCTGATGCTCCCGGCGATGGCCGCGGCCATGCTGCTGCGCCCGTCCGAGTACGCCTCCTGCTGACCCCGACTCCTCCTGACACCGCCCCCTGCTGACACCGCCCCCTGCTGACACCGGAGCCCGCCGTGTCCCCTCCCGCCACCGCCATCCGCCGCGCGACCCCCGCCGACGCCGCGACCGTCGCCGCGATGGTCCGCGAGATCGCCGCCCACGAGGACCAGGCCGAGCACGTCCACGTCACCGACGAGCGGTGGCAGCAGCTGCTCGGGCGTCCGGACGTGCTGGTCCTGCTCGCCGAGCGCGACGGCGCGGCCGTCGGCTACGTCTCCGCCGTCCGCCGGCTGCACCTGTGGACCGGCGGCGACGTGCTGGACCTCGACGACCTCTACGTCCGCCCGGGCTGCCGCGACGGCGGCGTCGGCCGGCGGTTGATGGCCGCCCTCGCCGCCCTCGCCGCACCCGAGCAGCTGCTCGTCCGCTGGGGCGTGGAGGCCGACAACGTCGACGCCCAGCGGTTCTACCGCCGCCTCGGCGCCACCCTGCGGCCCAAGGTCGTCGCGGCCTGGACACCCGCCGCGTACACCGCCGTGGGTTGAGCGGCCCGCCGGACCCGGCGATCCCGCCGGTCCGAGGCCGCCGACCCCCGCCGGACGATCCCGCCTGAGCCCGATCACGTCGCCCCCAGGAGACCGCGATGACGACCACCGCGATGACGACCACCGCGATGACGACCGCACCGGCCGCCCCCGCCACGGCGACCGAGCCGGCCAGCTGCACCCTCGACATCGGCGGCATGACGTGCGCCTCCTGCGTCGGCCGGGTGGAGAAGGCACTGAACCGCCTCGACGGCGTGGCCCGCGCCGAGGTGAACCTGGCGACCGAGGCCGCCACCGTCCGCTTCGACCCGGCCCGGGTCGGCCTGGCCGAGCTGACCGCCGCGGTCACCCGCGCCGGCTACTCGGCGACCCTGCGCCGCGAGGCCCCGCCCGAGGCCGCCCCGGCCGAGGTCCCGGACGGTGGTGACGACGCGCACCTGACCTCGCTCAAGCGCCGGTGGCAGGTCACCCTCGCCGTCGGCCTCGGCCTGATGGTGCTGATGTACGTGCCGCTGTACCTCGACGCCATGGACTGGCTGATGCCGGCGGTCCTCGTCGTGGCCACGGTCGTGCAGTTCTGGGCCGGCCGGGACGTCTACCGTGCCGCCTGGACCGCCGCGAGGCACCGGTCGACGACCATGAACACCCTGGTCGCCCTGGGCACCGGCGTCGCCTACGGCTACAGCGCCTTCGTCACCCTCTGGCCCGCGGCCGCCGAGCGGTGGGGGCTGCCGCTGCACGTGTACTTCGAGACCGCGCTGGTCGTCCTCGCCCTGGTCCTCGCGGGCCGGTGGATGGAGGCCCGCGCCCGGCGGCAGACCGCCGCGGCGGTCACCGCCCTGGTCGGCCTCGCGCCGAGGACCGCGCGCGTGCTGCGCGACGGCGCCGAGGTCGACGTCCCGGTCGAGCAGGTCGTCGTCGGCGACCTGGTCCGGGTGCGGCCCGGCGAGCAGGTCCCGGTCGACGGCATCGTGACCGACGGCGCCACCGCGGTCGACGAGAGCATGCTGACCGGCGAGAGCCTGCCGGTGGACAAGACCACCGGCGACACCGTCATCGGCGCCACGCTCAACCGCACCGGCACCGTGGTGCTGCGGGCCACCGCCGTCGGCGCCGACACCGCGCTGGCCCAGATCGTGCGCCTGGTCGAGGACGCGCAGGGCGCGAAGGTCCCGATGCAGCGCCTCGCCGACCGGGTCTCGGCCTGGTTCGTGCCGCTCGTGCTGGGGCTGGCGGCGGCCACCTTCGTCGCCTGGGCGGTGTTCGGACCGGACGACGGCTCGATGACCATGGCGATCACCACGACGATCGCCGTGCTGATCATCGCCTGTCCGTGCGCCCTGGGGCTGGCCACCCCGACCGCGGTCATGGTCGGCACCGGCCGCGCCGCCGAGCTCGGCGTCCTCATCGGCGACGGCGACGCCCTGGAGACCGCGCGCCGAGTCACCGCCGTCGTCCTGGACAAGACCGGCACCATCACCCGGGGCCGGCCCGCCCTCACCGGGGTCACCCCCACCGGCGGGTGGGCCGAGGACGACCTCCTGGCGCTGGTGGCGGCCGCCGAGACCGGCAGCGAGCACCCCGTCGGCGAGGCGATCGTGGCCGCCGCCACCGACCGCGGGCTGGTCCTGCCGCCGCTGCGCTCCTTCGACGCCGTCCCCGGCCACGGCGTCGACGCCGTGGTGGGCGACCGGCACGTCCTGGTGGGCAACCGGGCCCTGATGGCCGCCCGCGGCGTCGACGTCACCGCGCTGCAGCCCACCGCCGCCGCCGAGGCCGCGGCCGGCCGCACCCCGATGTACGCCGCGGTCGACGGCGGACCGGCCGCGGTGCTCGCGGTCGCCGACACGGTCAAGCCGGGGTCGGCCGAGGCGGTCGCCCAGCTCGAGGCCCTCGGCCTGTCGGTGTGGATGCTCACCGGCGACGACGCCACCACCGCCGCCGCGATCGCCGAGCAGGTCGGCATCGAGCACGTGCTGGCCGAGGTGCTGCCGGCGGACAAGGCGGCGCAGGTGCGCCGGCTGCAGGAGCAGGGGCACGTCGTCGCCTTCTGCGGCGACGGCGTCAACGACGCCGCCGCGCTCAGCGCCGCCGACGTCGGCATCGCCATCGGCACCGGCGCCGACGTCGCCATCGCCGCCTCCGACGTCACCCTCGTCGGTGGGGACCTGCGCGGCATCGTGTCGGCGATCGCGCTGTCCCGGCGCACGGTGACCACGATGAAGCAGGGGCTGGGCTGGGCCTTCGGCTACAACCTGCTGCTGGTCCCGGTCGCGGCCGGCGCCCTGTACTGGTGGGACGGGCTGCTGCTGGACCCGGTGCTGGCGTCGGCGGCGATGGCGATGAGCTCGGTCAGCGTGGTCACCAACGCCCTGCGGCTGCGCCGCTTCCGCCGCCCCGCCACCGCCGCGGAGATCCTGTCCCCGCCGCTGCGCGAGCGGGTCGGCCAGTACGCCCACCTCACCGCCGTCGCCGTCGTCGCGCTCGCGCTGGGCGCCGGGCTGACCGCCGTGTCGCGGATGGACGTCGCCGAGCGCGGCATGAACGGCCAGCTGGCCTGGACCCAGGGCACCGGCATGCCGATGCGGCCGGCGATGAGCGTGATGATGACCGCCGAGGTGCCGGCCACCGAGGCCGCCGACGCCGGGCTCGAGGTCCGCCTCGACCTGCCCGACGACGTGCGCCCGGGAGAGCCGGCGCGGCTGGTCGCCACCGTCGTCGACGGCGCCACCGGTGAGCCGGTCGAGGACCTGACCCGCAGCCACGAGGCGTGGATGCACCTGATCACCACCCGGGAGGACCTCGGCACGTTCGCCCACGTCCACCCACGGCCCACCGGCGAGCCCGGGCAGCTCGCCGTCGACGTCACCTTCCCGACCGCGGGCCGGTACGTCGTCAACACCGAGTTCCGCCGGCAGGGCGAGATGGCCGACGTCCACGCCCGGCAGGTGGTCACCGTCGCCGGCCCCGCGCCGGAGCCGGTGGTCCTGGCCGCCGGGCCGCGCAGCGTCGTCATCGACGGCGTGCGGGTCGAGCTCGCGGGCGACGCCGAGGCGGGAGGCGTCAGCGACCTGCGCCTCACGCTCACCGACGCCTCGACCGGCCGCCCGGTCGACGACCTGCAGCCCTACCTGGCCGCCGCCGGCCACGTCGTGGTCATGCGGGCCGGCGCGACGACGTTCGCCCACGAGCACGCCGAGGTCGAGGACGCGTCGGGCCGGCCGGTGTTCGCCCTCCCGGGACAGACCTTCGGACCCGAGCTCGACGTGCACGCCGAGTTCCCGACCGCCGGGACCTACCGGCTGTGGGCGCAGTTCCGCCTGGCCGACGGCACCGTGGTCACCGTCCCGTTCACCGTGCAGGCCCACTGACCCGGGCAGCGGCGCAGTGACCACGGACCCTTCCTCCGGTCCGGCCGCGGGTCTACCGTCCTGCCGTCCGCACGGGGGAACAGCACCGAGCCGACCGGAGGCGGCCATGCTGAACGACAGCCGAGTCGAGGCCAACATCCCCGCGAGCGACCTCGACCGGGCGCGCGACTTCTACGCCGACAAGCTGGGCCTCACCCCCGTCGCGGAGGTCGAGGGCGTCCAGCTCACCTACCGCACCGCCGGCGGGACGGCGTTCAGCGTCTACCGCACCGACTTCGCGGGACAGGCGGGGCACACGCTGGCGCAGGTGCACGTCGACGACATCGAGTCCGAGGTCCGCGACCTCGAGGCGAAGGGCGTGCGGTTCGAGCACTACGACATGCCCGGCATCGAGTGGTCCGGTGCCATCGCCTCGATCCCGGGGATGGGCAGGGCGGCCTGGTTCACCGACAGCGAGGGCAACATCCTCTGCGTCGACCAGGCCGGCTGACCGGGCGCCCGTCCGCACCTCCCGGTCACACGGGTCCGGACCAGGCCCGCGGGACGGGCACGCCGTCGACCTCGACGTCGACCCGCTCGCTGTAGAAGGCGACGAGGCCCGCGATCGGCAGGAGCTGCCGGGTGGGGAACGTGTAGGACCAGGCGACGTCCTCGGGTGCCGGCGTCGTCCCGTCCCGCAGGGACCAGTAGTCGGAGGTGACCCCCTTGTACGGGCACGCCGTCCGGGTGCCGGTCCGGACGAGGTGCTCGAAGGCCACGTCGGTGCGGTGGACGTAGTAGCGGGTGGGCAGTCCGGTCTCGAAGACGAGCACCGGGCGCGTGGTGTCGGCGAGCAGCCGGCCGTCCAGCGCCACGCGCACGTGGCGGTGCGAGGGCAGCGCGTCGACCCGCACGTACGGGTTGCGGGGGTGGACGAAGACCTGCTCGTCCTCCTCGTACCAGGCGTCGAGCGCGGCCCACTCGAAGCGGGCGGTCCCGGCCACCCCGGGAACGGCGTCGGCGCCGAAGACCTGCACGCTGCCGGGCCGCTCCTCCTCTCCCGCCCGCAGGCCGTACCGGCGCGCCGGTCCCCACCGGGACGGCGTCTGCCTGCCCTCGTCGACCAGGACGGCGTCGTCGACGTCGTCGACGGGGACGTGGTACTGCGGGTAGGCGGACTTCTCCCAGACGTAGCGCGCACGGACGGAGTCGAAGACGGTCCGGCCGCCCAGGGTGGCGCTGACCCGCCGCGGTGAGGGTTCGACGCGACCTGCCGTGGCCGCCATCACGGGGTGGTCCCGGCCCGCCGGGGCGAACGGAGCGGTCACGTCTCCTCCATCTCGTGGGCGCACGGTCAGCCGGCCGGGGAGAGGTCGGCTGCCCCGAAGGGCACGTCGAAGCGGTCGCACCAGACGACGACACCGGTGTACGCGGTGCCGTCGACGCCTGCGGGCACCGGGTAGTTCTGGTCGCCCACGTTGCCCTTGAGCGGGCCGAGGTCGACGTGGTCGTCGTCGAACCCGTCCGCCGGGCCGCCGGCCGGGTTCTGCGTCAACCACACGACCAGCACCGGTCCGTTGGACGTGGCGAACCCCTCGAACCGGACGACCAGCCCGCCATCGGGCAGCCGGAGGAGCCGAGCGGTGCCGACGGTCTCGTGCTCCCGGGACGTGAAGCTGCCGGAGGCCAGTTCCACCGGCTCCGTCACCGGCGGCGCGACCGATCCGGGTGCCAGGGACGACGAGGGGACCGCCGCGGGCAGGGCCTCGTCGACCCGCTGGTCGTAGAGCAGCTTCTGCGGTTGGAACCAGAACACGGCCCCGACGGCGAGGAGGTGGGTCCGGCAGCCGTCAGCCGGACCCACCTCCTGCGCAGGAGCCGCGGCCGCTCCCCGGGCCGCGCCGCTGCGTGCGCGGGACCGGTGGCCTCGCCGGTCCGCGTCATGACAGGGCGGCCCGGCGGATGTCGGCGGCGGGGACGCCGCGTGCGGCGGCGTACGCGCAGGGGTGTGCGTAGGCGTGGGCGGCCTGGTCGGCGCCCGCCTCCAGCTGCAGGCAGATCCCGGTGCTCCAGTTCCAGACGACGACCACCGCCCCGCCGGTCCTCCGGTCCCACAGGAGCGCCACCTCCACGGGCCCCTGCTGGCGGCGGGCCAGCTCGTGGAGCCGGGAACCGTCCGTCGTGCTGCGCGACATGTCCGACCACTCCCGACCTCTCCAGGGGACGCCGTTCCACCACCGTCGTCACCGCAGGCCCCCGAGGGGTTACAGCCGCCCGCTGCCGGGCTCCCGGTGAAACGCCGGCGGCCGACCGGCGACAGCACCTGCACGGGCCGCCGACCGGCGGCGGGCACGGAGACGGGAGGCGTGGCATGGCTCCTGGGGACACCGGACCGCACACCGGCCGGGCGGACGGGCCGCACCCCCGGACCGGTGCGTGGTGACCGCCACGGCGGCGGACGCCTTCGTCGCGGCCGACCGGGACTTCGCCGCCGTCACCGGCAGGCGTCCCTCGCTGGAGGTCCTCGTCCGGTGCGACGCGCACGAGGGCCCGACGTACCTGCCGGAGGAGGACGCGCTCTACGTCACCACGACCCCGGTGGGCCGGCCGCCCGGGGCACTGGTCCGGCGGATCGCGCTGGACGGTGACCGGGCCGGCCTGGACGCCGGACGGGTGAGCACCGTGCCGGCCGCCGCGGTCGTGCCGAACGGGATGACCGCGTGGGCCTGCGGCCTGCTCGTGTGCGACCAGGGCGGGTTCGACGCCCCGGCGCGGCTGTCGTCCCTCGACCCCCGCACCGGGGCCACGACCGCCGTCGTCGCCCGCCACGAGGGGCGGCCCCTGAACTCCCCCAACGACGTCGTGGTGCGCCGGGACGGGACGGTCTGGTTCACCGATCCCTCCTACGGGCACCTGCAGCACTTCCGGCCGGCCCCCCGGCTGCCGGACGCGGTGTACCGGTTCGACCCGGGGACCGGCGACCTGCGGGTGGTCGCCGACGACCTCGACAAGCCCAACGGGCTGGCCTTCTCCCCCGACGGGTCGGTCCTCTACGTCGCCGACAGCGGCGCGGTGCAGGGGCCGGGCAGCGTCGATCCCGGCCGGCCGCACTCCGTCCACGCCTACGACGTCGTCGGCGGGGATGCCCTCGGGGCTCGGCGGCTCCTCGACGTCATCCCCGTGGGGACGCCCGACGGGCTGGCGGTCGACACCGCCGGCCGGGTCTACGTGTGCTGCGGCGACGGCGTCCGCGTGCTCCGGCCCGACGGGACGCTGCTCGGCCGCATCGCCGTCCCCGGCGGTGCGGTGAACCTCACCTTCGGCGGTCGCGACCGCGACCGGCTGTTCATCACCGCGGACACGGCCGTCTGGGTGGCCGTCCTGAACACGAGAGGAGCGTGACCGCCATGACCGCGGTCCGCACGCGCAAGGTCCTGGACGGCGCCGGCGTGGACGCCGTGCTCACCGCCGCGGAGAAGCACGCGACCGAGCACGGCCACCGGGTCGTCATCGCGATCGTCGACGCCTCGGGGCGCCTGCTCGCGCTGCGGCGGACGGAGGGCAGCCAGGCCGCCAGCGACCAGGTGGCCATCGACAAGGCCCGGACCGCGGCGGTCTTCGTCCGCCCCAGCCGGGAGATCGAGCAGCAGGTGACCGACGGGCGGCTGGGCGCGCTGGCCCTGCACGGCGCGCGCGCCCTCACCGGCGGCGTGCCGCTCACCGTCGACGGCGAGGTGGTCGGGGCGATCGGGACCAGCGGCGAGACACCGGACGAGGACGAGTCGGTCTCCCTGGCCGGGGCGTCCGCGGTGACGGGTGCGCGGGAGGTCCCGGCGCTCGGCGCCACGGCCGCGCAGGTGGCCGTCCGGGCCGTCGCCGAGGCGGCCACGGCCCGCGGCGTCGCCCCGGTGGTGGCGGCGGTCGACGCCGGCGGGGACCTGGTGTTCCTGTGGCGCCCGGACGCGGCGCAGGTGGCCAGCGTCGGCGTGGCCACCGACAAGGCCCGCACCGCGGCGCTCTACCGGCGGCCCAGCCGCGACTTCGAGCGGCAGGCCTCCGGCGGGCGGCCGTCGGCCCTGCACCTGGCCGGCGCGGTACCGCTGCAGGGCGGCATGCCCATCGAGGTGGACGGCCACGTCGTCGGCGCGGTCGGCGTCAGCGGGGCCTCCTCGGCCGACGAGGACCAGGAGCTCGCCGAGCTCGGCCGGGACGCCGGCGAGCGGGCCGCGTCCGGCGCGGGCACCCGGGACGCCGTCCACGTCCCTGGCGGCGACGTCGAGGAGGTGTTCCGGCAGGGCGGCCTGCTCGTCGACACCGACCGCTACCAGGTCGACGCCGGGCGGCGCACGGCACCGGGAGCCGTCGAGTACCACGCCGCCGTCGTCGACGTCATGCGCGTGGTCCGCGGCCGGGCCACGGTCGTCACCGGCGGCACCATGCACGCGGCCCGGGAGGTGGCACCGGGCGAGCTGCGCGCCGAGTCGATCGTCGGCGGGACCTCGCACGCCCTGGCCGAGGGCGACGTCCTCGTGGTGCCCGCCGGTGTGCCGCACCAGTTCGTCGAGGTCTCCGACCCGTTCCTGTACCTGGTGACGAAGGTGGTGGCCTAGCCGTGGCGGCTCCTCCGCTCCCGACCGTGCTCAGCACCACGGCCGACCTGCCCCGGCCGACGCAGCTCCTCCCCGGCCCCGCGGCCGCCGTGGTCGACCTGCAGACCGACCAGGGCGCCGCGCTGGTCGGGGCCACCTGGCGGTACGCCGATGCCCGGGTCGAGGAGATCGACTTCGTCGAGGTCGGGTCGCCGGACGACCCGCTCGGCCCGGGCGACGTCCCCAACCGGACGTTCGACGTGCTGCCGCACGCCGGGGCCGCCGACTTCGACGACTCCGGCTGGCGGGTGCTCTCGCCCGCCGAGACGCAGCTGCGCCTGGCCGGGGGCCGGGTCTGCTTCGGCTGGTACCGGCTCGGCGTGACCGTCCCCGAGCGGGTCGGGGACCTCGACCCCACCGGGTGCACCGTCGTCTTCGAGGTCGTGGTCGACGACTACGCCGAGGTGTGGGTCGACGGCCGGCTCCCCGTCGCCCTGGGTGACACCGGCGGTCAGGTGGTGGCCGGCTTCAACGCGCCGAACCGGGTGGTGCTGACCGACGACGCCCGGCCCGGCCAGACGTTCCGGATCGCCGTCTTCGGCGCCAACGGCCCCATCTCGGCGTCTCCGCGGAACTACGTCTGGCTGCGCGGCGCGACCCTCGACCTCTACCGTCCCGAGCAGGCGCGGCGCACCGAGCGGGCCGACCTCCGGGTGACGCGTGCGGACCCGGCGCTCGACGCGGTGCTGGAGCCCGGCGCCGTGCTCGAGCGGGTGGCCGGTGGCTTCGAGTTCACCGAGGGCCCGGTGTGGACGCCGGACGGCGCGCTGCTGTTCAGCTCCCCGAACACCAACCACGTCTACCGCTGGCGTCCGGGCGGCCCGGTGACGGTGTTCCGCTCCCACAGCGGCTACGCAGGCGCCGACATCGGCCGCTTCGCCCAGCCCGGCTCCAACGGGCTGGCCCTCGACCCGCAGGGACGCCTGACCCTCTGCCAGCACGGCAACCGGCGGGTGCTGCGCGTCGAGCCGCACGGCGACGTCACCGTCCTGGCCGACCGGTACCAGGGCAGGCGGCTCAACAGCCCCAACGACCTGGTGTACCGCTCCGACGGCACGCTGTTCTTCACCGATCCCCCGTTCGGCCTGCCCGGCGGCGCCGCCGACGCCGAGCGGGAGCTCCCGTTCAGCGGCGTGTTCTGCGTGCGCGACGGGGTCGTGCGGCTCCTCGCCGACGACCTGGCCGGACCCAACGGGATCGCGCTGTCCCCCGACGAGCGGTACCTCTACGTGGGCAACTGGGACCCCGCCGCCAAGGTGGTGGTCCGCTACGAGGTGGCGGCCGACGGGTCGCTGTCCGGCGGCCGGGTCCTGGTCGACACGACCGACGCCGAGGGCGAGGACGCCGTCGACGGCCTCGAGGTGGACCGGGCCGGCAACCTCTACGTCTGCGGGCCGTCCGGGATCTGGGTGCTCACCCCCGAGGGCCGGCACCTGGGCACGCTGCACCTGCCGGAGAGCCCGCACAACGCCACCTGGGGCGACGCCGACCGCCGCACCCTGTACGTGACGGCGATGACCAGCGTCTACCGCGTCCGGACCCGGGTCGGCGGCGCGCGGCCCGGCACGGCGGACCGGGCGGAGGAGGACCGGTGAGCACCGGACTGGAACCGGGAGCCGTGCTGCCCGACTTCGAGCTGCCCGACGAGAACGGCACCCGGTGGCGGCTGTCGCGGCTGCAGGGCTCCGACGCCATGGTCCTGCAGCTCGGCCGGGGTGAGCACTGCCCCCGCGAGCGGGCCCACCACCGGGAGCTGCTGCGGCTGCAGGAGGTCCTCCCGCTGGCCTTCACGACGCTGGTCACCGTGGTCCCGAACGACCTGCACGACACGTACAAGCTGAAGAGCTCCACCGGTGCGTGGTGGACCTTCCTGTCCGACGGCGACCTGGCGGTCCAGCGGGCCCTGGAGATCAACGAGTACACCGATCCGCACCACGCGGCCACCGTGCCGCACACGCTGGTGCTCGCCCCGGGCCTGGTGATCGACCGGGTGTACTGCGGCTACTGGTTCTGGGGGCGCCCGTCGGCCGACCAGCTCTGGCGGGACCTGCAGGACCTGTTCCGGCGCACCAAGGCCGACTTCGACCCCACCACCGACGAGGCACGCGCGGCCTGGAGCCGGGCGCGGGCCTCGGCGTGACCCGGTGCCGCCCGGGACCGCGCCGTGTCCGACATCTGGGCCCTCGACGTCCCCGCGGCCGAGAAGGTCCTGCGCACCCTCGCCGTCTACGCGGCGCTCGCGCTGCTGCTGCGGGTCGCGGGGAAGCGGAACCTCGCCCACCTGAACTCCTTCGACCTCGTCGTCGTGCTGCTGCTGTCCAACGTCGTCCAGGACGCGCTGATCGGGCCGGACGACAGCCTGACCGGCGGTCTGCTGGCCGCCGCCGTGCTCGTCGCCGTCAACGCGGTGGTGGTGCGGCTGATCGCCCGCTCGGAGCGCGCGGTCCGGGTGCTCGAGGGGTCGGACGTCACGCTGGTCCGGCACGGCCGGTTCCTGGACCGGGCCCTGCGGCGGGAGGGCCTGCGGCGGGCCGACGTCGAGGCCGCGCTGCGGGTGCAGGGCGCCGACGGCGCCGACGACGTCGCGGAGGCGGGCCTGAGTCCCGGCGGCAGCATCGTCGTCTGGCTGGAGCCCGCCCGGATGTCGGCCACGCGCGGCGACGTCGACGCCCTCCACCGGCGACTCGACGCCCTGCACCGCGCGGTGGACGGGCTCGCGGCCGGACGGGACGCCGCGCGCTGATCTCACCCGGGTGAGATCGCCCGCCGGGCGAGGCGTACCGGTCCCCGGCGGGGCGAGGCTGACGCCCAGCCGGCCCGGGGAGGAACGATGACGTCGCCCAGCCGCCAGGCACTCGACTCCAGGGATCCCGTCGCCAGGGACACCGACGCCAGGGACACCGACGCCAGGGACACCGTGGACGCGGCCCTGCTCGACCGGCTGCGCGCGGGGGACGCCGCGGCGTTCGCGGAGGTCGTCGACGCGTGGTCGCCCGTGATGCTCTCCGTCGCCCGGCGCTACGTCCACGACCGGCACGCCGCGGAGGACGTCGTCCAGGAGACGTGGCTGGCGGTCGTCAGCGGGATCGCCCGGTTCGAGGGACGCTCCACGGTGCGGAGCTGGACCTTCTCCATCCTGGTCAACCGGGCGAGGAGCCGGTGGGTGCGGGACTCCCGCGTCGTGTCCTCCGCCGAGCTCACCGGCGCACCACCGGCGGGCCCGACGGTCGACCCGGCCCGCTTCCAGGGGCCGGACGGCGCGTACCCCGGGCACTGGACGTCGACCGGCGCGCCCCGGCCCTGGGAGCAGCCCGAGGACGGGCTGCTCAACCGGGAGCTCGCCCAGCAGCTGGACCGGGCGCTGGCCGGGTTGCCCGAGCGCCAGCGCCTGGTGGTGCAGCTGCGCGACGTTCAGGACATGTCGGCGGAGGAGACCTGCGCGGCGCTGGGCCTGTCGGCCGTCAACCAGCGCGTCCTGCTGCACCGCGGCCGGGCCGCCCTGCGCGCCGCGCTCGAGGACCTCCACCGCGGCTGACCGCCGGTGCACCCTGGCTCCGGGACCCACCGCCGAGCCCGGGAGCGGCCATGGACGACCTCACCGGTTCTGCCGTCCTGGTCACCGGGGCGGCGTCGGGGATCGGCCGGGCCAGCGCGGTCCGGTTCGCCGGTGCCGGCGCCGCGGTCGCGCTCCTGGACACCGACGCGGACGGCCTCGCGGTGACCGCCGACCTGGTCCGCTCCGGGGGTGGTGCCGCCGAGGTCCACGTCGCGGACGTGCGGGACCTGCCGGCCGTGGAGCACGCGGTCGACGCCACGGTGGACCGGTTCGGCCGGCTGGACGCCGCGCTGAACAACGCGGGCGTGGCCGGGCCGTTCCTGCCGCTGGACGAGTACCCGCCCGAGGAGTTCCTGCGGGTCCTGCAGGTGGACCTCGTCGGCGTCTGGCACTGCATGCGCGCCGAGATCGCCCGGATGCGCCGGCAGGGCGGCGGCGCGATCGTCAACACCTCGTCGATGCTCGGCAGCGCCGCCATGCCGGACAACGCGGCCTACATCGCGGCCAAGCACGGGGTGAACGGGCTGACGCGGGCGGCCGCGGTCGAGCTCGCCGGGGCCGGGATCCGGGTGAACGCCGTCGCGCCCGGCGTCACCAGGACCGCGATGACGTCCGAGGTCAGCGCCGAGCTGCTGCAGCGGGTCCCGCTGTCCCGGATCGCCGAGCCCGAGGAGATCGCGGCGGTCGCGGTATGGCTCTGCTCGCCGCAGGCCGGCTACGTCACCGGGTCCGTCGTCGTCGCCGACGGCGGCTGGCTGGCCGGGTGACCAGCCGGTCGCGGGTCCTAGAGCAGGTCCAGCGACCGGGCGCGCAGCACCGCGTCGTCCCGGGACTCCGCGCCCAGCTTCCGGTACACCGACCGCAGGTGCGTCTTCACCGTGTTCGGGCTGACGAACAGCGAACCGGCCATCTCCCGCTGCGACATCGTCGTCGGCAGCAGCGTGAGGACGGCGAGCTCGCGCTCGGTGAGCGGCTCGGCCAGCGCCGCCGACGGGTGGGTGCGGCGGGCCCGCTGCTCGCGGGCGAGCCAGTCCCGGACGGTCGGACCGGGGTCGGCGCAGCCGCGGAGCACCGCGACGGCGGCGGCGAGCCGGGCGTCCGGCGCCTCGCCGGCGTCCGCGCCGGCACCCCCTCCGGCGAGTCGGGCCGCCTCCGCGGCGGTGACGAGGGCGGCGGCCAGCTCCACCCGCCCGGCGCCGCGGCCGGCCAGCTCCACGGCGGCCTCGGCGGCGACGGTGGCCTCACGCCACCGTCCGCGGCCCAGGGCGAGCCGCGCCGCGGCCAGGGCGGGGACCATCGCCACGAAGTGGGCGTCGACGTGGGCGCCCGACACGACGTCGGAGCACCGGGCGAGCACCGCCTCGGCCCCCCGCAGGTCCCCGGCGAGCACCGCGACCAGCGCCTGCCCACCGAGGGCGTAGACCTGGGCGAGCCGGTTGTCGGAGTCCTCGGCCGAGGCCGCCGCGGAGCGCAGCCGCTCCGCCGCCCGGTCCAGCTCGCCTCGCCACAGCGCGCAGAACCCGCTCACCAGGTGCTGCACGGTGAGGAGGAACGGGTCGGCGGGCCGGCCGGCCAGTGCCGCGAGCCGCTCCGTGGCCCGCGGCAGGTCACCGGTCTTGAACGCGTGCAGCGCCCGCAGCACCCCCACGTGCGGGTCGTCGGCGGCGACGGAGTCGGCAGCCGCCAGGACGGCGCCGGCCTCGTCGAGCCGTCCGCGGTCCAGGTGCAGCCACACCCGGGCCACCGTGAGCCGGGGATCGGCGGCGACCTGGGCCGGCGGCAGCGCGTCCAGCCAGCCCTGCACGGTCTGCAGGTGGCCGAGGTTGAACTGCGCCGGCCACGCCTGGCCGACCAGCTCGCCGGCGAGACCGGCGTCCCCCGACGCGAGGGCGTGCCCGATCGCCTCCCCGGGTTCCCCGTGGTCGGCGAACCAGGTGGCCGCCCGGTGGTGCAGCACCTCCGCGTCCGCGACCCGGGACAGCTCCAGCTCGTAGCGCAGCAGGTCGCGGAACAGCTGGTGGTAGCGGAACCACCGGCCCTCCTCGTCGAGCGCGCTGAGGAACAGGCCGGCCCGCCGGATCCGGTCCAGCAGCCGGACGGCGTCGTCGCGTCCGGTGACGGCATCGGCCAGCGGTGCGCACAGCCGCGGCAGCACCGACGTCTGCAGCAGGAAGTCCCGCAGGTCCGGTGCCAGGGACCCCAGGACCTCCTCGCCTAGGTACTCGACGACGTGCCGGTCGGCGCCGGTGAACCGGTCGACGAACTCCAGCCGGGCCTGCCGGTCGGCCCGGTCGGCCAGCCGCAGCCCGGCCAGCTGCAACCCGGCCGCCCACCCCTCCGTCCGGGCGACGAGCCGCTGCACCTCGTCGGCGGACAGGTCGGGGACCGCGGCCCGGTGGAGCATGCGCGCCGCCTCCTCGGCAGTAAAGCGCAGCTGGTCGGCGCGGATCTCCACCAGGGTGCCCGCCACCCGCAGCCTGCCCAGCGGCAGTGGCGGGTCGGTCCGGGACACGACCACGAGGTGCAGCGCTCCCGGCGCGCGCTCGAGCAGCGTGGCGACCGACCGGTGCACCGCTGCGCTCTCGACGACGTGGTAGTCGTCCAGCACCAGCACCAGGTCCTGCTCGGCGTCGGCCAGCTCGTTGACCAGCTCCGGCAGGACGTCGCGCTCGACGTCGGCGCCGGCCGCGTCCAGCCGGTGCAGCGCGGCGGCGGCGACGGACGGATCGGCCTGGTGCACGGCGAGGAGCAGGTACCGCCAGAAGCGGGTGACGTCGTCGTCGGCGGCGTCCAGTGACAGCCAGCCACTGCGCAGCCCGAGCCCGCGCAGCCACTGGCCGACGAGGGTGCTCTTCCCCCACCCGGCCGGGGCGACCACCACGGTCAGCCTCGCGTGCACCGCTGCGGCGAGCCGGTCGTAGAGCCGCGGCCGCTCGACCGGGCGGGTGCCCAGCGCCGGGACGAACAGCTTGGTGGTGAGGACGGGTCCGGTGCCGCCCGTCCGCGGCCCGGGCAGCCGCACCGGCCCCCGGGGCACGGGCGCCACGGGGACCTGCTGCACCGACGACGGCCTCATGGCCCGGCCCGCTCCCTCCCGGCACGCCGCAGGCGCACCCCTCGGGTGGTGCGCAGCCTGGCAGGGAGGACACCGGCCGCGACAGGGCACTCCGGCCGCATCTGCCCAGGGACCCCGGGAGCCGGCCGGTGTAACGCCACGGCCCCCCGGTGCGACTCCGGGGCATGACGACGACGGCACCGCAGGTCCGGCAGGTCCTGGCGGCAACGCGGGAGAGCTGGCACCGGGTGGCCGAGCACGTCCTCGCGGCGGGGCAGTTCGCCGCCGCGGGCACCATCCGGCTGCGGGCGTGGCCCGGGGGCCTGGCCACGACGGTGGGTCTCGGGGACCGGCAGCTCGCCGTCGTGGGCGGCGGGCTCGTGGTCACCGGCCGCGACGGCACCCGCTCGGAGCCGCTGACCACGCTCGGCCGGGCGGCGCAGGTCGCCGGCGTCGAGCTCGGGCTGCGCGGCAGCTACGCACCGGCCACACCGGCCGACCCGGACGCGCCGCTGCCGGTGGACCCGGCCGCCGCCCGCCGGCTCGCCGGCTGGCTCGCGCTCGGTGAGGCGGCGCTGCGCCGCTTCGCCACGGCGGCCGGCGAGCCGGTGGAGCCGGTGCTGTGGCCCGAGCACCTCGACCTCGGCGTCACGCTCGGCGCGGTCAACTACGGCTGCTCCCCCGGCGACGAGGCCTCCCCGGAGCCCTACCTCTACGTCGGCCCGCACGGCGGACCGCCGGCCCGGGACGGGTTCTGGAACGCACCGTTCGGCGCCGCCGTCACGGCGGACCGGATCACCAGCACGCACGACGCCGTCCGGTTCTTCCAGCACGGGCGGTCACTTCTCCGAGGGAGCGGGACGTGAAGGGTCTGCAGGGCAGGAAGGCACTGGTCACCGGCGGCAGCTCCGGCATCGGGCAGGCGATCGCCATCCGGCTGGGCGAGGAGGGCGTCGACGTCGCCATCAACTACGTCGGCCCGCCCGACGGCGCCGAGGAGACCAGGGAGGCCATCGAGCACGGCGTCGAGATCTGCATGAAGGAGATGTCGGCCGCCGGTACCCGTCCCGTCCTCGTCGCCGCGGACGTCTCCCGGGAGGACGAGGTCGCGGCGATGTTCGAGCAGGTGCACGCGGAGTACGGGCGCATCGACATCCTGGTCAACAACGCCGGGATCCAGATCGCCGGCGACACCGACGAGCTCCCGGTGGCGGCGTTCGACAAGGTCCTCGCGGTCAACCTGCGCGGCGCGTTCCTGTGCGCGCAGCAGGCCATCCGCTCCTGGCTGCCGTCAGGGGGCGGCGGCAGCATCGTCAACGTCTCCAGCGTCCACCAGGTCATCCCGAAGCCGCGGTTCGTCGGCTACTCCGTCTCCAAGGGCGGTATGCAGAACCTCACCCGCACGCTCGCGCTGGAGTACGCCGGCCGCGGCATCCGGGTCAACGGCATCGGCCCCGGTGCCACGGTCACGCCGATCAACCGCTCGTGGATCGACGACCCGGTCAAGAAGCAGATGGTGGAGAGCCACATCCCGATGCGCCGCGCGGGTGGCGCCGAGGAGATGGCGGCGGCGACGGCGTTCCTCTGCTCCGACGAGGCCGCCTACATCACCGGCCAGACGCTGTTCGTCGACGGCGGGCTGACCCTCTACCCGTCCTTCGAGACCACCTGGTCCTCGGAATGACGACGCTGACGCGGGCCCCCTCGGTCGCCGAGCGGACGGCGGGGTGGTTCCCCTCCCGGTGGGGTCCGCTCGACCAGGCCGGCGCGCTCAACGAGATCACCCCGGCGACGGTCCTCGCCGCCGTCGGGCTGGTGCGCGAGGGGCGGGTGCACGACCTCGCGCACGTGCTGCACGCCGACGTCCCGGCGTTCCCGGGGCGCACCTTCCGCTCCTACCTGACCACGAACGCCCACCACGTCAACCGCCGCCGTCCCGGCGGCGGCCCGGAGGGCTGGGGCCGCAACGCGGTCAACTGGGTCGTCGAGCAGATCACGGCCACCCAGCAGATGGGCACCCATCTCGACGCCCTCAACCACCTGCAGGTCGGGGACCGCACCTACAACGGGCACCGGCTGTCCGACATCGCCGAGGAGCACGGCACCAACCGGCTCGGGGTGGACACGCTGCCGCAGGTCCTCACCCGGGGGCTGCTGCTCGACGTCGCCGCGGTGCGCGGCGTCGAGCGGCTGGGCCCCGGCGACGTCGTCACGGTGGCCGACGCCGAGGCCGCCCTCGGCGGCCGGGAGCTGCGGCCCGGGGACGGGGTGCTGTTCCACACCGGCTGGGGCTCGCTGTGGGAGGACGGCGAGCGCTACTCGGCCGGGGAGCCGGGGCCCGGCACGCAGCTGGCCGGGTGGCTGGCCGCGCACCGCGTCGCGCTCACCGGCTGCGACACCTGGAGCTACGGCCCGGTGCCGGCGGAGGACCCGGACGAGCCGTTCGTGGTCCCCCAGACCCTCAACGTCCGGCACGGCGTCGTCGTGCTGGAGAACCTGCGGCTCGCCGAGGCCGCCGCCGACGGGCTGCGCGAGTTCCTGCTCGTCGTCAGCCACGCCAAGCTGCGCGGCGCCACCGGCGCCTGGGTCACCCCGCTCGCGATCACCTGAGGAGGCCACGCCATGGCCGAGCACGCCGACGTCGTCGTCATCGGTTCGGGTGCCGGCGGTGGTGCCGTCGCCTGGGCGCTGGCCCCCACCGGGAAGCGGGTGCTGGTGCTCGAGCGGGGCGACTGGCTGCACCGCGAACCGCAGAACTGGGACCCGCAGGCGCTGTGGGCCGACAAGCGCTACGCCAACAGCGGCCAGTGGACCGACGCCGCCGACGGCCGCCGGTTCACCCCGAAGCAGCACTACTACGTCGGGGGCAACACCAAGTTCTACGGCGCGATCCTCTACCGGTTCCGCGAGCGGGACTTCGGCCCGGTGCAGCACGTCGACGGCGTCTCACCGGCGTGGCCGATCTCCTACGCCGACCTCGCGCCGTACTACGACCGGGCCGAGCAGCTCTACCAGGTGCACGGCACCCGCGGCGAGGACCCCGACGAGCCACCCGCCGCCGGGCCCTACCCCTGGCCGGCGATCAGCGACGAGCCGCGCATCGCCCAGCTGCGCGCGGACCTGACCGCCGCCGGGCTGCACCCGTTCTCGCTGCCGAACGGCATCCTGCTCGACGAGGCCGCGCCGCACCTGTCGGCGTGCATCCGCTGCGCCACCTGCGACGGCTTCCCGTGCCTGGTGAACGGCAAGGCCGACGCGCAGGTCATGACCGTGGAGCCCGCGCTGCGGCACCCGAACGTGACGCTGCGGACCCGGGCGCGGGTCGTGCGGCTGGAGACCGACCCCTCCGGGCGCAGCGTCAGCCGCGTGGTGGTCGACCGCGACGGGCAGCGGGAGGAGTACACCGCCGACGTCGTCGTGCTGGCCGCCGGTGCGATCAACTCCGCCGCCCTGCTGCTGGCCTCGGCGAGCGACCGGCACCCGGCGGGGCTGGGCAACGGGTCCGGGCACGTGGGCCGGCACCTGATGCTGCACAACAACTCCGGGCTGGTCGCGTTCTCGAAGACCCCCAACCCGACGCGCTTCCAGAAGACGCTCGGGGTCAACGACCTCTACTGGTCCGACCCGTTCGACCCCGACTGGGAGTACCCGGTCGGCTCGATCCAGATGAACGGCAAGAGCGACGCGGTCCTCATCGGCTTCGACGTCCCCGACGCGCGGGATCCGGCCGACCTGGCCCGTCACTCGATCGACTTCTGGCTGACCACCGAGGACCTGCCGCTGGACGAGAACCGGGTGAGCGTGGACCGCGACGGGGGCATCCGGCTGAGCTACACCCGCACCAACGCCGCCGAGGTGGCGCGGCTGCGGATGCGGCTGATGGGCCTGCTGGACTCCCTGCACTGCGAGCCGGACGTCTACGAGAACCGGCAGTACGCCGGGGGGCAGCTCGGCATCGGAGGGGTGGCCCACCAGAACGGCACCATCCGCTTCGGCCCGGACCCGGCCACGGCACCGCTGGACCTGGACTGCCGGATGCACGAGGTCGACAACCTCTACGTCGCCGACTCGAGCTTCTTCGTCTCCAGCACGGCGGTGAACCCGACGCTGACGATCATCGCGAACGCGCTGCGGGTGGCCGACGAGATCGCGGGCCGGCTCGGGGTCCAGGCCGCCGCGCCCGTGGGCCTGCCGGCACCGCGGGAGGCCGGTCCGGCCGTCGGCGTGGTCCGCTGACCCGGGCGCTCCTCCAGCCCCGAGATCGGCGGTCTCGTGGTGATCAGCCGCTGAAGGCCACGAGACCGCGGATCTCGCGGCCCGCCGCCGCCCGCCGCCGCCTGACCGCGGGCACGCCGCCCTCACAGGTCGAGGGTCACCGGGCCGGTCGGACGGGCGCAGCAGACCAGGACCAGCTCACCGCCCGGCGCCTCCACCGGTGCGGGGTCGTAGGCGACGGCGCCGTCGACCAGGGCGGTCTCGCAGCTGTGGCAGACGCCGGTGCGGCACGACCAGCGCACCGGCACGTCGCAGGCCTCGGCCAGTTCCAGCAGGCTGGCCCACCGCGCGGGGTCGAAGGCGGTGGTGACCCCTGCCCGCGCGAAGGTCACCGCCGCCCCGCCCGGCGCGGGGGGCTCCGGCGGGTGGGCCGGCGTCCCGCCTGCTGCCGGCGCCGTCCCGAAGGACTCCACGTGGACGGCGGCGCCCGGCACCCCCAGGGCGTCGAGCATCCGCCGCACGTCCGCGGCGAACCCGTCCGGCCCGCACACGTACGCGGCGTGGGAGGCGTCCACGCCCAGCTCGCCGAGGGCGTCCAGGGTGAGCCGGCCGGCCGCGTCCGCCGACGCCGCGGCGCCCGGGGCCGTGTACCGCACGTGCCGCACGGCCGCGGGCATCCGCGCCAGCGCCGCGTCGGCCTCCGCGGCGAAGGAGTGCTCCGCCGGTGAGCGGGCGACGTGCACCCAGACCAGCCGCCGCTCGGGCCGGGTGGCGGCCTGGGCGAGCAGGCAGCCGAGCACCGGCGTGACCCCGATGCCGGCGCTGAGGAGCACGGCCGGACCCGGGGCGTGCGGGTCGAAGCCGAAGCTCCCCCGCGGCGCCGCGACCTCCACCCGGGCGCCCACGGCGAGGGCGTGCACCAGGCCGCTCCCCCGGCCCTCGCGCTTCACCGAGATCCGCAGCTCCGGACCCGCCGGCACGGACAGCGAGTAGCTGCGGACCACCGGCCCGTCGGCGTCGGTCAGGCGCACGGACACGTACTGGCCGGGCAGCCAGGGGGGCGCCGCGCCGCTGTCCCCGGGGACGAGGTGGACCGAGACGACGAGCGCCGACTCGCGGACCACCCGGGTCACGGTGAACGGGCGGAACCCCGGGTACGCGGGATCGGCCGCGGCCTGCGGCGCCAGCCCCGCGTTGCCCGGCCGGTCGCCGGCCGCCAGCAGCTGCCGGAACGACTCCCGCCAGCCCTCCGACAGGGCCGCGACGCCGAGGGCCGCGCGCAGCGTGGCCTCGTCCCGCGCCGGCGTGTACAGCAGCTGCGAGACGCGGCGCACCGTCAGGCCGGCGGGGTCGCGGTGCACGACGCGGACCGGGTCACCCGCCCCGACCTCGCCCTCCTGCAGCACGCGCAGGTAGAAGCCGGGACGGCCGTGCGCGGTCAGCAGCGCCGGCATCCGCGGCTCGTCCAGGCGGATCCCGACCTTGTGGCAGGTGACCCGGGGTTGGGTGACCTCGAGGACCGCGCCGCCGATCGCCAGCCGGTCGCCGACGCAGACCTCGTCGTCGGCCAGCCCCTCGACGGTGAGGTTCTCCCCGAAGGTGCCGGGGTCGGGCAGCCGCCGGCCGAGGTGGCGCTCCCAGTGGGCGTAGGACTCCCGCTGGTAGACGAACACGGCGCGGTGCTCGCCGCCGTGACCGACGAGGTCGGCCTGTGCGTCGCCGTCGACGTTGAGCCGGCGCACCCACCGGCGGCCGGTGACGGGGGTCTTCCAGATCGCGGTCTCGACCTGCCTGCCCCGCCAGGGGACCGTGCGCGGGCGGCCGACGGACACCGCGACCAGCCGGCCGGACGGGGTCATGGGACCTCCGGACGATCAGGGCCGCGCCGGGCCTCCCCGGACCGGGCCGGCGTCCACGGCGCCGGCCTCGCGGGCCGGGGCCGGACGCGGCTCGGGGACCGCGGTCGTGGACGGACGGCCCAGTGTGCCGAGCGCGGCCGCGGGGAACACCAGCACCGAGAGCAGCCCGGCGAACACCAGCGCCGCGGCCGTGGTCGCCGACAACCGGCCGGTCTCCGCGCCGATCTGCGCGGCGGTGACCAGGAACGGCAGCGAGGTGGCCTGGAGCAGGCCGGCGGCCAGCGAGCCGGCCCCTCCCAGCGTGCGGCGGTACAGGACCGCGGGGATCCCGCGGACGACGAGCAGGGCGACGAGGAACGCCGGCACCCGCAGGAGTGCGGCGGGCTCCTCGACCAGGCCGCGCAGGTCCAGCTGCACGCCGCTGCTGACGAAGAACACCGGGACGAGGAACCCGTAGCCGATGGCGTCGAGCTTGGCGCGGAACCTCGGGTGCGACGAGGAGTCCCGGTCGACCAGCCCCACCAGCGCGCCGGCGAGGAAGGCGCCCAGGATCACCTCCAGCCCCAGCCGCTCGGCGAGCGCGGCGAAGGCGACCAGCAGCAGCACGACCAGCCGGACCCGGATCTCGGCCGTGGTGTCCTGCAGCCGGACGAGGACGTCGCCGAGCCGCATCGACATCCGCACGCGGCCGACACCGACGGCGAGCACCACGACGAGGAGCCCGAAGCCCGCGAGGACGGCGGCGGTCGTCCCCGCGCCCCCACCGGAGGTGGAGAACAGCAGCGACAGCAGCACGATCGCGGCGAAGTCGGCGACCGAGGCCGCCGCGATGACGGTCTGCCCGACGGCGTCCCCCGCACGGCCGGCGTCCTTGAGCACCGGGACGACGAGGCCGAGCGAGGTCGCGGTCAGGGCGACGGCCAGGAACAGCGGCGCCGTCGTCCAGCCCGCGGCCTGCGCCGCCAGCCCCACCCCCACGGCGAGCACCGCACCGACCGCGTAGCCCAGGCCGGTGAGGGCGAGCAGCGGCCCGCGCAGCCCGCGCAGGTCGATCTCCAGCCCCGCCAGCATCAGCAGGAAGGCGAGCCCGAACAGGGCCAGGACCTGCACCGGGACGTCGGCCTCGACCCAGCCGAGGACCGACGGGCCGAGCAGCACCCCGGCGACGATCTCGAGGACCACCGACGGGATGCGCAGCCGCGGGGCCCACCCCAGCGCCAGCGGGACCGCCGCCGCGACGGCGGCGACGACGAGCAGGTTGGTGAACGACAGGTCGGGCACCGGGGGTCTCCCTTCAGACACCAGCCGCGTCGAGGGCGTGCAGCCAGACCTCGGCCACCGTGGGGAACGCCGGGACGGCGTGCCGCAGCTCGCTCAGCGGGAGGCGCGCGGCGACCGCCACCGCGGCCGAGTGCAGCAGCTCCTGGACGCCGCTGCCGGTGATCGTGGCGCCGACCAGCACGCCGGACGCCTCGTCCACCACCAGCCGCGTCGTGCCCCCCAGCCCGTCGCCGAGCACGTAGGCGCCGGGCACGTCGCCGGTGCCGACGTCGAGGACCCGCACGGCGATCCCCCGCTGCCGCGCCTCGGCAGCGGTGAGCCCCACCGCGCACACCTGCGGGTCGGTGAAGGTCACCCGGGTCACGGCGTCGCGGCTGGCGCGGTCGCGGACGTCCCTGCCGGTGATCACGTCGGCGGCGATCCGCGCCTGGTACTTGCCCATGTGGGTCAGCGGCGCGAGGCCGGTGCAGTCGCCGACCGCGTACAGCCAGCCGCCGGGGACACCGGTGGCGCGCAGCCGGTCGTCGACCGCCACCGGCCGGCCGGGCTCGAGCCCGACGCTGTCCAGCCCGAGGTCGGCCGTCCGCGGCCGGCGGCCGGTGGCCACCAGCACCTCGTCGGCGGTCACCTCGCGCCCGGTGCTCAGCGTCGCGCGGACCGGCCCGTCGGCGCCGTCGCGCCGGATCCCGGTCAGCCGCGTGTCCAGGTGCACGGCGATGCCCTCCCGCACGAGGGCCTCCCGGACCTGCTCGCCGGCGAAGGGCTCCTCGCGGGGCAGCAGCGCCGGGCCGGCCTCGACCACGGTCACCTCCGCGGCGCCGAGCCGGGAGAACGCCTGGGCCAGCTCCAGCCCCACGGCGCCGCCGCCGAGCACGACCAGCCGCTCGGGGACCGCCTTGGCCGCGGTGGCCGCCCGGTTGTCCCAGGCGCCCACCTCGGCCAGCCCGGGCACCGGTGGCACCGCCGCGCCGCTGCCGGTGGCGAGGACGACCGCGCGCCGGGCCGCCACCGTCGGGCCGCCCTCCACCGACACCCGGCGGGGGCCGGTGAGCCGCCCCGTGCCCCGCAGCAGCCGGACCCCGTGGTCGGCCAGCCAGCGCTCCTGACCGTGGTCCATCCAGCCGGAGGTCATGAGGTCGCGCCGGGCCAGCGCGGCCGCCACCTCGACCGGTCCGGTCACGGCCGCCGCGGCGCCCGGCACCCGCCCGGCCGCGGCCAGCACCTCGCCCGGCCGGAGCAGCGTCTTGCTGGGGATGCACCCCCAGTAGGAGCACTCCCCGCCGACCAGCTCGGACTCGACCAGCACCGTGTCGAGGCCGCGGTCGGCGCACCGGCCCGCGGCCACCTCTCCCGCCGGGCCTCCCCCGACCACGACGACGTCGACCTCGAGCGCTGCGGGACGGATCTCGGACATCGGGCCTCCTCGGACTCGCTGCCGTCGTCCGCCACCCCGCGCCCGGCGTTACGCGTAACGGCCCGCCGGTCCGGCACGACTGCACCGGTGAGACCGCCGACCCCGGGAGACCCCCATGAGCTCGACCCCGATCGCCGACCACGCCTTCCTGTCCGACCGGCACTCCTGTGCGCTCGTCGACCGGGCGGGCACCGTCGTCTGGCTGTGCTTCCCGCGCTTCGACGGTCCGGCGGTCTTCGCCGCCCTGCTCGACGACGACGCCGGCCACTGGTCGGTGCAGCCGGAGGCGGAGTGGACGGCGACCCGCCGCTACGCCGGGCGCTCACTGGCACTGGAGACCACGTTCCGGACGGCCGGCGGCGAGCTGCAGCTCACCGACGCCCTCGGCCTCGGCCCGGACAACCACGGGCACCGGCTGGGCACCGACGTCCCGCACGTGCTGGTCCGCCGGCTGGCCTGCACCTCCGGCGAGGTCGACGTCCTGGTCGACTACCGGCCGCGGCCGGAGTATGGGCTCATCGCACCGCTGCTGTCGCACGTGGACGGCGGGGTGGCGGCGCGGGGCGGGGCGGACTGGCTGGTGCTCACCGTGCCCACCGAGGCCACGCTGGCCGACGGGCGCGCCCGGGCGCGGCTGCACCTGCGGGAGGGCGACGTCGTCCACCTGGCGCTGCAGCGCAGCACGCTCGGCGACCAGGTGGCCGCGCACGTCTGGTCCCAGGAGGAGCTGGCCGGGCTGCTCGACCGCACCCTGACGTCGTGGGAGTCCTGGTGCGACCTGCACCAGTCCTACGACGGCCCGTGGGCGGACCTCGTGCACCTGAGCGGCCGCGTGCTGCAGGGGCTGTCCTACCAGCCCAGCGGCGCCGTGGTCGCCGCCGGGACGACGTCCCTCCCGGAGGGCGTGGGCGGGGAGCGCAACTGGGACTACCGCTACGCCTGGGTGCGCGACGCCAGCTTCACCATGGAGGCCCTATGGGTCGCCGCCTGCCCCGACGAGGCCGAGGACTTCTTCGCGTTCATGACCACCGCCGGCGCCGGCGGCATCGGCCCGGACATGTCGCTGCAGATCATGTTCGGCGTGGGCGGCGAGCACGACCTCAGCGAGCGGACCCTGGGGCACCTGCGCGGCTGGCGCGACAGCCGCCCGGTGCGGGTGGGCAACGGCGCGTGGGACCAGCGCCAGGTCGACGTCTACGGCGAGCTGCTGGGGGCCGCCGCCCGCCTCGCCGACCAGCTGCCGGCGCTCGACGACGAGACGCGGTGGTTCCTCGCCGCGTGCGCCGACACCGCCGCCGTCCGCTGGCGGGACGCCGACCAGGGCATCTGGGAGGTGCGCGGCGAACCGAAGCACTTCCTGTACTCCAAGGTGATGTGCTGGGTGGCCCTGGACCGGGCGATCGCGCTCGCTCCCGAGCTGCGCTGCGAGCACCGCGTCGACGAGTGGGCGAAGGTCCGCGAGGAGATCGCCGACACCGTGCTGCAGCAGGGCTGGAACGAGGAGGCCGGCGCCTTCACCCAGTACTTCGGGGGCACGGCCCTGGACGCCTCCAACCTCATGCTGCCGATCGTCGGCTTCCTGCCCGCGGACGACCCCCGGATGCTGGCCACCATCGACGCCGTCGCCGAGCGCCTGACCGACGAGCGCGGACTCGTCTACCGCTACCGCACCGAGGAGGGCGTCGACGGCCTGGCCGGGGAGGAGGGCACGTTCCTGCTGTGCACCTTCTGGCTGGCCCAGGCGCTGGCGCTGTCCGGCCAGGTGGAGCGGGCGCGCGAGGTGTTCGAGCGGGCCGCCGCGTTCGTCAACGACCTCGGCCTGCTGTCGGAGGAGGTCGACCCGGTCACCGGCGAGCAGCTCGGCAACGTGCCGCAGGCCTTCAGCCACATCGGGCTGGTGAACGCGGCGTGGGCGATCCACCAGGCCGAGCAGGCCCGGTGACGTCCCCCGCCCGCACCGTGTACCGCGACGCCGCGGGGGAAGGAGAGCAGCGTGGCTGAACCCCCGGCACCCCGACCGGCCGCCGGACCCGACGTCGTGGAGGTCGCCTGCAGGGAGTTCGTGGAGCTCGTCACCGACCACCTCGAGGGAGCCCTGCCCCCGGAGGTCGAGCGCGCCGTCGCCGAACACCTCGAGCTCTGTGACGCCTGCCGGGTCTACCTCGAGCAGATCCGCGCGACCACGGCCGCGGCGCGGGCGCTGCCCACCCCCACCCTCCCCGCGCCCGCCCGGGAGCGGTTGCTCGACGTGTTCACCGCCCTGCACGGCGACGGGTGGCCGCCGGGCTCCTCACCGTCGTCCTTGCCGTCCTGACGAGGCGGGCCGGTCGGCTCGGTGGTCACCGTCCGGCACCGGTCGTCGTCGCGGCGTCACGCCTCTCGGTGTCCTGACCGAACGCGAGGTGACCCCGAGCAACGGGGGGTTACGCTCCTGATCCGGAACAGAAACGGCCTGTGTGGGCGGTCCTGACCCCCACCCGGACCGTCCGCCCGGCGCCGGGGCGCTCACGCCCCGAGCCGCGCACGACCCGAGCCGAGGGTGACCCATGGAGCAGACGTGGTGGCCGCGACAGCCGCTCCCCCTGGCCCCCCTGTGTCCGCCCGTGACCTGGGACGTGGAGCTGCGCACGCCCATCGACCTCACGCTGGGGCGGAACGGTCTGCGGAGGATGGTCGGCACGGACTGGCTGCGACGCCGCGCGCCGGTGGACCTCGACGGACTGCTCCTGGTCTACGAGGAGCTGACCTCCAACGGCCTGCGGCACGGCCGGTCACCGGTGCACGTCCGCACCACCGCGACCGGCCGAGGGTGGTTCGTCGACGTCATCGACGCCGCGGTCGAGCAGCCGCCCGTGCCCGCCGTCGACCGCGATCCGGCAGACGGCGGCCTGGGCCTGCACCTCGTGGCCAGGCTGTGCCGGGTCCGCGGCTGGACCGTGGAGGACGACGGCAAGCACGTCTGGGCCTGCGTGCAGGCGGCCTGAGCGCCGAGCCCGAGGGGCTGCCGTCCGACGGCACCGGCTCAGGCGAGGGACTCCTCGATGTCCCGGCCGTGGGCCAGCAGTCCCCAGATGACCAGCACGTCGAGCGCGAGGACGACGATCGAGTAGACGGGGTAGACGCCGAGGTAGGCCAGCTGGGCGACGGCGTTCAGGCCGGCCAGGGAGGCCGCGGTCACCCGGACGCCGGGTGTCGGCCGTGCGACGAGCAGGGCGCCGAGGGCGAACAGCGCCACACCGAGCAGGAGGTGCACCCAGCCCCAGACGGTGAAGTCCCAGACGAGCAGTTCGCCGCCGGCCGTCACGGTGTAGTACTCGTCGTCGAAGATGGCGATGAGGCCGTTGATGACGTTGGCGAGGCCACTGATCATCGCCATCGCGCCGGCGAACCAGGCGATGCCGACCCAGGCCGTGGTGCCTCGCGTACCGACCGGGGTCCGCGCGGTGCCGGAGGTGCCGGTGTCCGTGCGCGGACCGGAGTGCTGACTGGTGGTCATGCGCCCATCGTCGGAACGCCTGCGGCCGGCGCCTCACCCATCGCGGGCGAGCGCGGTGCACGGGCGCCGCGAGGGGCCGTCAGAGTGCGTTGACGCCCTTGCCGAGCTGCATCACGCCGATGAGACCGATGACGACGGCGTTGACGACGTGCGTGCGGCGCGCGATCCAGGCCTGCAACCGCTGCAGTGACGCCGCGGCGCGGTCGGGCACGGCGAGGTACCAGGCGACGGGGCCGGCGACCGCCGCGCTGCCGATGACCACGAACACGGCCGCGGCGATCCACGCCCCGACCGCGCCGACGTCGATGGTGGCCACGTCGACGGCGGCGCCGACCGTGCAGGAGACGTCGACCGGGTTCAGCAGGAACGCCGCCGCTCCGATGAGGGCGCAGCGGCCCGGTCGGAAGCGCTCGACCGACGCCAGCCACGCCGGCAGGGCGGGTGCGGCGACGAGAGTGGCACCCGCGGTGGGCGCGAACGCGGCCTGCAGCACCTTCGCCCGGCCCCGACGCCAGACGACCACGGCACCGGCCACCAGCAGCGCGGCCAGGACCAGGTGCAGCGGGCCGAGCCAGGCCGGCGGCCCGCCTCGTCGTCCTCCGCCGAACGCCCTCACCATCGCGACGCCGGCCAGCAGCACCGCGACGGTGGCGGCGACCCAGCCGGCGACGAAGGCCGGCCCGTTGACCCGAGCATTGCGGGTGCCCAGCAGCGCCAGGAGCACCACGACGGCCAGCGGGCTCATCGCCACGCCGATGCCCTGGGCGACCAGCGCGCCCAGCAGGCCGGTCACGGGGCCGACCCCGTCCGCGGCCAGGCGGTGGCCTGCCCGTCGGCCACGGCGCCGTCCACGCTGTCGAACACCACGGGACGCTCCGCCTCCGCCAGGGCGCGGTGCAGGACGTCGCGCACCTGTCCCACCGGGTGGACGACGACCAGGTGCACACCGTCGCGCGCGAGGTCCCCGCGCAGCAGCTGCAGGGTCTCGGCGCCGGTCACGTCGATCCACGGCGTCGTCTGCCCGTCGAAGACGACCCGCTCGACGCCGGGGTCCCGCAGCGCCCGCACGGCGGCGCGCACGTGGTCGGCGTTGGCGAAGAACAGGCCGGACTCCAGGCGGAACACGACCGTGCCGGGAGCCTCCTCGGCGCCGGGGTGCCGCTCGAGGTCCACCCACGATCCACCCCGTTCGCCGCCGATCCGGCCCAGACGGGTCACCTGCGGCCGGGATGACCGGGCCAGGACCAGCAGCAGGGAGACGCCCACCCCGATGCACAGGCCCGGCAGCGTGCCGAACAGCAGCACGCCCAGGAGCGCGGTGGCCGCCGCCGCGAAGTCGGTCCGGGCGGTCAGCCACCGCAGCCGGCCGGCGCGCTGACCGGTCCACACCCGGTACAGCCGCCGCAGGGCGGCCACGTCGACCAGGTCGACGACCGCGGCCACCACGACGGCGGCCAGGGTCGCCTCGGGCAGCTGCTCGAACAACCCGGTGAGGAAGAGGAGGGTGAGCAGGGCCAGCACCGCGCAGGTGATGCCGGACAGCTGGGAGCGGGCACCGGCGGCACCGTTGACCGCGGTCTTGGACAGGCTGCCGTTGACCACCATCCCCGAGGCGAGGCCGGCGCCCACGTTGGCCGCACCGAGGCCGAGCAGCTCGCGGTCGGTGTCGACGTCGTAGCCCCGTCGGGCGGCGTAGGTCTTGGCCGCGCCCAGCCCCTCGGCGAACCCGACCACGAGGACGCCGAGCGCGGGCCCGACGAGGTCGGCGTAGTCGGCCGGGTCCAGACCGGCCGGCAGCCCCAGCTGCGGCAGGCCCGGCGTGATCGCGCCGACCACCTCCACCCCGCGGTCGGGCAGGTCGGAGACGGTCATGAGCAGCACGCCGGCCAGGACGACGACCAACGACCCCGGCAGGCGCGGCAGCCAGTGGCGCAGCGCGAGGACGGCGGCCAGGCTGCCGACCCCGACCAGCAGCGTCGGCAGGTGCACGTCGCCGAGACCACCCAGGACGCCGGTGAGCTTGCCGAGGAACTCCCCCGAGACGCCCTCGACGCCCAGCAGCGCCGGCAGCTGGCCGACGATGATCGTCAGGGCCAGTCCGACGACGAAGCCCTTGAGCACGGGCTCGCTGATCAGGGTGGCCACGAACCCCAGGCGCAGCAGGCCGGCGAGCACACCGAGCAGCCCCACGACGAGGGCGAGCCCCGTGGTGAACGCGACGAAGTCCTCCCCGCCCGGCTCGGTGAAGGCGGCGACGACGCCGAACGACAGCGCGGCGGTGGCCGACATCGGGCCGACGACGAGGTGCCGGCTGCTGCCGAGGACGGCGTACAGCAGCAGCGCCGGCACCGCGGCGTAGAGGCCGACCACCGGAGGGACGCCGGCGATCGTCGCGTAGGCGAAGGACTCCGGGACCAGCACCGCCCACACGGTCAGGCCGGCGGTGACGTCGGCGCGCAGCCACCGCGCCTCGTACCCGGCCAGTGAGGCCGGCACGAGCACGCCCAGCCGCCGGGACCCCGGCTCACGCCGCGACACCGGCGATCCCGTGCCCGGCCACCACGGCGCCCATGACGGTGAGCAGCGTGCCCATGATCACGGTGTTCTCCTGCACCAGCCAGCCGTGCAGCCCGTCGAGCGGCTTGCGCATCCGCTCGGCCGCCACCGCGTAGGCCAGCACCGGCACGGCCACGGTCGAGGCGGCGAGGACGGTGTAGACCCCCACCGCCACCGCCGCTCCCCCAGCGCCGAGGCCCGCGGAGCCGACGGTGGACCCGGCGGCGAGGCACAGCCCCAGGTTCTTCGGGTTGATCCCGGACAGCACGGCGCCCAGACCGAGGGCACGGCCCGTCGTCACCTCGTCGATCGCGCTCATCCACCTCGGCAGCGCCGGTTGCTCACCGCGGTGCGGACGAGCACGGAACTGCGCGACCCCGGCCGCCAGAAGGAGTCCGCCGAGCACGACCTTCACCCACGACACGAGCGGCGACGGTCCACCGTCGGCCGGCTCGACGACGCCGGCCAGCAGCACGAACAGCGTCGTGACCACGACGATGCCGGCCACCCAGCCGAGCAGGAACCCGGCGCTGGCGCCCCGGGCGTGCGGGGCCAGCAGCATCAGGATGACGGCGATGACCGGCACCGGGCTGATGGCCACACCCACCGCGTACGGCAGCAGCTGCCCGAGCTCCTCGCCCACGGTCCACCTCCTCCACCGCGGAAGGCACACCGGCGCCCGGCGGATCCAGGCACCGGTGTGCGGGAGCAGGTCAGTCGGCGAAGGCGGCGCGCAGCCGCTGCTCCTCCTCGCCGGAGAGGTTGGTCGTGATCAGGTGCGGGTGGTGCGGCTCGAACGCGGCCCGCGCCTTGTCCCGGACGGCGTCCGAGGTCATCACGAACAGCGCCGAGGTGCCCGGGGTGACCTGGTCGCGGACCTCCCGGATGAAGTCGTCGTCGATCCCGACGTCCCCCATCGCCCCCGCGAGCGCCCCGAAGGCGGCACCCATCGCAGCGCCCAGCAGCGGGACGAAGAAGATCAGGCCCAGCAGCAGTCCCCAGAAACCACCGCCGAGGGCGCCGCCGCCCACGAGACTGTTGGCCTGGTGGGTCCTGGGCTTCTTCTGGTCGGGGTACCAGGAGACGGTCGCCGCGTCGTGCACGGTGATCAGTTCCTGCTTCTGGAGGTCGGTCAGGGTGTCGAGCGCCATGTCGGCGCCCTGCGGCGAGTCGAACCGCCAGACGGTCAGCGTGGCCATGTCGCCTTCTCCTCGGGGTGGGGACGTCGGGTGCCCACACCCTGGGAAAACACCCCCGCCGCTCCCTCACCTGTGGCGGATGAACAGCGCCCACACCGCGGGCCGGACCAGGCCCTGCCCGAGTCAGCGATCCCTCACGCTGCGTGGTGCGCTGCCGCCCGGCGCCGCGTGTGCTCACCGACCGTGCATCCGAGGTCTTCCCCCGACACGAAGTCGTGTCGAAAGGTGGGACAGGGGCTGGGGGCGGCCTCACGGACCGGATCGATCGAGAAGAGGTCGAACGGGATGCGGGTGCTGAGGAGCAAGCTGCGCCGTCCCCGGCTGAGCCAGGCCGTCCTGGACCGGACCTGGCTGTTCCACCGCCCCCGGGCGCCGGGCGACGACGGCGACGGCGACGGCGACGGCGACGGCGGTGGGGCGGCGGACACGTCCGTGACGCTGCTCTCGGCACCGGCCGGCGCCGGGAAGACGACGCTGATGTCGAGCTGGGCGCGCGACCGCGCCGACCACGGCGCACGCGTGGCATGGGTGTCACTGGACCGCGGGGACAACGACCCGGACGTCTTCTGGGCCACGGTGATGGAGGCGGTCCGCGGCACGACCGCCACGTCGCCCCGGGACGCGGCGGGCGCCGCGCCTGCCGGTGCGGGCACGTGGCGGCCGCCCCCGGCGGTCCGCCTCGAGCTCCTGATCGCCCAGGCACCGGCACCGCTGTGGCTGCTCCTCGACGACCTGCAGGAGGTCGACGACCCGGAGGTCCTCGGCGGTCTGGACGCGGTCGTCCGCCGTCCTCCCGACGGGCTGCACCTCGTCCTGGCCACGCGGCGCGACCCGGCCCTGTCCCTGCACCGGTGGCGCCTGGCCGGCGGCCTGCGCGAGATCCGCGCCTCCGACCTCGCGCTGGGCCCCGACGAGGTGCGCCGCGTCCTGGGCCAGCACGGTGTCGAGGTGGCCGACGACGACCTGCGGCTGCTGGTGGAGCGCACCGAGGGCTGGGCGGCAGGAGTCCGGCTCGCCGCGCTCGCCCTCGCCGACGCCCCGGACCCGCACGTGGCGGTGCAGCGCTTCGCCGGCGACGAGCGCCAGGTCGCGGACTACCTCGCCGCCGAGGTCGTCGCCGGTCTCGGCGAGGCCGAACGTCGGGTCCTGCGGCTGTGTGCGGTGCCCGAGCAGCTGACCGCCGAGCTGGCGGTCCTCCTCACCGGGGACAGCAGCGCCGGGGAGGTGCTCGAGCGGCTCCACCGGGACAACGTGCTGGTGGTCCGGCTGGCCCAGGACGGCGACTGGTACCGGGTGCACGGCCTGTTGCGCGGTCACCTGCTGGCCGGGCTGCGGCGCAGCGACCCGGTGGCGCTGGCGGTCGCACACCGCCGGACGGCGGTCTGGTGCGCCGAGCGCGGGCACCTGGTCTGGGCCATCGGCCACGCCCTGCAGACCGACGACGCCGCCCTGGCCGCGGAGATGCTCACGGTGCACGGGCCGGCACTGCTCGCCGACGGTCGGAGGCCCGTGCTGCACCGGCTGATCCGCTCGGCTCCCGAGGCGTTGCGCTCCGACGCGGCCGTGGCCCGGCTGGCCGTGCTCGCCGCCCTGGAGGTCGAGGACACGCCCGCGCTGACCGCACCGGTACCGGCCGACGGTGCCCCCACCGGCCCGCACACCGACCCGCTGGACGCGCTCGTCGCCCTGCAGCAGGCCCGCCACCACCTCGCGTTGTCACCGGCCGCGCTCGATGCCACGACCGAGGTCACCGGTGTCGCCGACCCCGACCTGCGGCTGCTCCTGCTGCTCGTCCGTGCGCGGGTGCTGTACCTGGCCGGCCGGGTGGAGGAGTCCGGAGCCGGCTGGCGGGAGGCGGCCGACCTGGCCCGCAGCACCGGCAACGGACACGCCCTGGTCCGTGCGCTGACCGGACTGACGGCGCTCGAGACCACCAGCGGCCGGTTCGAGGCCGCCTGGGAGCACGCCGAGGAGACCGTCCGGGTGGCGGCACGCCTGGGCAGCCTGCGCGGCGCCGACGTCGGGGCGGTCCTGGTGATGGCCGCGCGCTGCGCCCGGCAGCGCCTCGACGGCGCGGGCGCCCGGCACCTCGCGGCCCGGGCGGCGGCCGTCCTGCACGACTCGCCGAACCTGACGATGCAGCTGTCCATCCGCTGGTTGAGCGCGGTGGTCGACCTCGAGTCGGGCGGGGACCCGCTGGAGGCGGCCCGCCGGCTGGGCGCGTGCTGGGTCCGTGCGGGCGGTGAGCGGCTCTCACCGCTGGTGGCGATCCACCTCGCCTTCCACCAGCACCGCTGCGCCTGGCTGGCAGGCCGTCCCGAGTGGGCGGCCGAGGCGCTGGAGCACCTGGGGCACCACGCCGAACCCGGCGGGGAGCTGGCCACGCTGCAGGCGCTCGAGCACCTGGTGCGCGGCCGCCACGACGCTGCTCGTCGCCGGCTGGCGCCGGTCCTCGACGGCAGGCTCCGGTGCCTCATGCCGATCTTCCAGCAGCAGGCGTGGCTGCTCGAGGCACAGCTCGCCGCCGTCGCCGGCCAGTCGGCCCGCAGCCACGAGGCGCTGACCGAGGCACTGACGACGGGAGTGGAGATGAACGCCTTCCGCGGCTTCCTCGACGTGCCCGGCATCCCCGCCCTGCTCGACGAGCACGCCGGCCGGTTCGGCCGGCTCGATCCAGTGGTGGAGCGGATCCGCACGGCGGCCCGCACCCGGCCGGACCACCCCTTCGTGCCGATGACGCCGCGGGAGCTGGCGCTCCTGACCGACCTGCCGGCGCCGCTGACCCTGGAGGAGATCGCCGCCCGCCACCAGGTGTCGGTCAACACCGTCAAGACGCACGTCCGCTCGATCTACCAGAAGCTGGGCGCGTCCAGCCGGCGCGAGGCTGTCACCACCGCCCGGCGCCGCGGCCTGCTCTGAGGCCGCTCGCACCCTCGCGGGCGTCGGTCCGGGCTAGTCGGGCAGCTGACGCAGCTCGACGAGGGTCAGTCCGAGGGACTGGAAGCGGGCCAGCAGGCCGTGCAGGTGGGAGCTGTCCCCGACCGGCCCGAACAGCACGGTGCCACCGGTGCTCCCCGGCCGCGCGGTCAGCTCCGGGAACGCCGCGCACACGTCGTCCGACAGCCGGCCGGGAAGCAGGAACTCGTAGCGCGTCACGGTCTTCCCTCCGCAACTCGGGCCCGGCGGGCTGCGCCGTCGGGGGCGGTGGCCGGCTCCCGGTCGGCTCCGTGGCCCCCGTGACGTCGGGCAGCCTCGGCCGTCGGCCCGCGCCACCGGATCACCCGCACCGGATGAGGACCGCCCCACCGGCACGGCCCGGCGGACGTCCTCCTCCCCGCTCGAGCACACCCGCGGGGTGGGCGGCCGTCAGGGACCCCGCCCGGGGTGCCCCGGCGCTCACCCGTCGGCGTGCCCGCCCGGACTCGCCCGTGACGGGTGAAGTGGGCCCCCGGAACACCCGGGACGATCCGCCGAGGCGGACCGGGCGCAGGCCGACGAGGCCCCGCGCCTGCGCCCACCGGACACGACCGAGGAGAGGTCGGGCCGATGCGGATCCCGGCGAGCAAGCTGCGTCGGCCGCGCGTCGGCCGCTCGGTGATCGACCGCACGTGGCTGCTCCAGCTCGCCCCGGCCCGGCCGTCCTCGATCGGGACCGCGGACGAGGAGCGGCTCGAGCTCCCGGTGACCCTCCTGGCCGCGCCCGCCGGCGCCGGTAAGACCACCCTCATGTCGACGTGGGCGAAGGACCGTGCCCGGCGCGGTCACCGGGTCGCCTGGCTGTCCCTGGACGGCAACGACAACGACCGGGTCGTCTTCTGGACCGGGGTCCTGGCCGCCG
Source organism: Geodermatophilus sp. SYSU D00814 (assembly GCF_054050055.1). Classification (NCBI taxonomy): domain Bacteria; kingdom Bacillati; phylum Actinomycetota; class Actinomycetes; order Geodermatophilales; family Geodermatophilaceae; genus Geodermatophilus; species Geodermatophilus sp. SYSU D00814. The sequence continues at coordinate 104,076 of NZ_JBJGYP010000002.1, read as the reverse complement.
TCCGCACCGCGGTCGGGGACTCGCCGGACGAGTTGACCGCGGCCACGTACGAGGCGTCGACCGTCCTCCTCGGCGAGGTCCCGCCGCTCGTCCGGCTCGAGGAGCTGCTCGACCCGTCGGGGCCACCGCTGTGGCTCTTCCTCGACGACGTGCAGGAGATCCACGCCGCGGACGTGCTCGCGGACCTCGACGACCTCCTCCGCGGGAGGCCGAGCGGGTTGCGGCTGGTCCTGGCCACGCGCCGCGACCCTCCGTTGGCCCTGCAGCGGCTGCTCCTGTCGGGGCAGCTGCGCGAGATCCGGGCGGCGGACCTCGCGCTCGAGCGGAGCGAGGTCCGGGAGCTGCTCGGCCACCACGGCGTCGTCCTCGACGAGGCCCGGCTCAGCCTGCTCGTCGAGCGGACGGAGGGCTGGGCGGCGGGCGTGCGCCTCGCCGCGCTGACCCTCGCGGGCGCCGCCGATCCCCGTGCGGTGGTCCAGGACCTCGCCGGTGACGACCGGGCGGTCGCCGACTACCTCGCCGCAGAGGTCCTGGGCCGGCTCGGCCCGGTGGAGCGCGCGGTGCTGCGCGTCTGCGCGGTGCCCGAGCAGCTCACGCCGGAGCTGGCCGTCGCCCTGAGCGGCGAACCCGCCGCGGCCGAGGTGCTGGAGGACCTCTACCGCAGCAACGCCCTCGTGGTGCGGCTGGCCGGCCCGGGACGCCGGTACCGCGTGCACGCCCTGCTGCGAAGCCACCTGCTGCTCGGCATGCAGCGGACCGACCCGGGGCGGCTCGCGGAGGCGCACGCGCGTGCCGCCTGCTGGTTCGCCGAGCACGACCAGGTCCAGTGGGCGCTCACCCACGCGCTCGCCAGTGGAGACGGCGACCTCGCCGTCCGGATGCTCATCCGGCACGGCCCCACGCTGCTGGCGGACGGCCGGGCCCGTGCGCTGCAGCGCCTGGTCGCCGGCGCGGATCCGGGGGTGCGCAGCTCCCCTGGTGCCCGCCGGCTGGAGAACCTCGCGCACCTGGCCCTGGGGGACCCCGCTGCTGTGCTCCCCGGGCCCCGGCCGGGCGCCCGCGAGGAGCCCACCGGTGAGGGAGAGGAGCCCACCGGCAGCCGCCTGCGCGCCCTGGAGGCGCTCGAGCGCGCCCGCCACGTGGACCTAGGGCTGTCGTCGGCGGCGCTCGACGCCAGCGACCGCGTCACCGGTGACGACGACGTGACCCTGCTGCTGAGGGAGAGCCGCGGAGCGGTCCTCCTCATGGAGGGGAAGCTGGCGGAGGCCGACCGCGAGCTGACGACGGCCGGCCGGATCGCCTCGGCCCGGCACAACCCCCACGCCCTCCTGCGCACGACCGCCGCCATGAGCGCCCTGGCCGCCGCCGGCTGCGACTTCCGACGCAGCTGGGAGCTGGCCGAGGAGGTCGTCCGCATCGCCGCGCGCAGCGGATCGCTCGCGACGCCGGAGGTCGGCTTCGCCCTCCAGCAGGCCGCGCACTGCGCCTACCAGCGCCTGGACCTCCTGGGCGCCCGCCACCTCGTCGAGCGGGCGCTCCGGACGCTGCGCCACGCCCCGGACGCCGTCGCCCTGCTGTCGGCCACGGCGCTGCACGCGGTCCTGGACGTGGAGACCGGCAGCGACCCGCCGGACGCCGCCCGCCGGCTCCGGGACTGCTGGACCGTCGTCGACGGCCGGCCCGCCCCGCCCGCGCTGGTCGCGCACGTCGCCTTCCTGCAGCACCGGTGCAGCTGGCTCGTCAGCCGTCCGGACTGGGCCCGGGACGCGCTCGTCCGCCTCGAGGACGAGGTGGGAGCCGGCGGGGAACTGGAGGTGCTGACGGCCGGCGAGCACCTCGCCCGGGGCCGGGGGGACGCGGCCCGCCGCCGCCTGGCAGCGGTGCTCGCGGGCGGCGTGGACTGCCTCCTGCCCACGACCCGTCAGCTGGCGTGGCTGCTCGAGGCCCTGCTCGCCCAGCGTGCCGGTCAGCCGGCACGCACGCGGGAGGCCCTGCGGGAGGTCCTGCTCACGGCCGAGGACCTCGGGGCCCGGCACGTGTTCCTGGAGCTCCCGGGTGTCCTCCCGCTCCTGGACCAGCACGCGTGCCGGTTCGGCCGGCTCGACCCGCTCGTCGAGGACCTGCGGGCGGCCCTCCGGGATCGTGGAGCCACCGGCCGGCCGGCGTTGACCCCCCGGGAACTGGAGGTGCTCCGCCACCTGCCGGCGCAGCTGACCCTCGAGGAGATCGCCGAGAGCCACCGGGTCTCGGTGAACACCGTGAAGACCCACGTGCGCTCCATCTACCAGAAGCTCGGCGCCACCAGCCGCCGCGGTGCCGTGGCGACGGCGCAACGGCGGGGTCTGCTCTAGGAACCGGGCGGGCAGGCCAGGATCAGTCGGGCAGCTGCCGGAGCTCGACGATGGTGAGGCCGAGGTGCTGGAACCGGTCGAGCAGGCCGTGCAGGTGCGCGCCGTCCTTGACCGGTCCGAAGAGGACCGTCCCCCCTGTCGCACCCACGCCCACCAGCAGCTCGGGGAAGGCTGCGGCGACGGACTCCGAGGGCCGGCCGGGGATGAGGAACTCGTACCGCATGGTCTCGACCACCTGCCTTCCTGGTCAGGCCGATGCTGCGCCGCGCCGGGCCCGGCGGACCTCATCCCGCCGTGGTGAGCCTCCGGTCAGCGGCGCCACCGCAGGAGCGCCCCGACGGCCATCCCGAGCAGGACCATGATCGTCAGGATGAGCCACACCGGCGCCGACACGTCGACCGTGAACAGGTTGATCGTCACCCGCTCCCGGTTCTGCGCGATGAACACCACCGCGACGACGGCCAGGACCAGCGCGACGACCTGACCCGGACGGACGGACACCGGGGTCGGGCTCTTCGGGGACGAGGTCGCGGGCCCGTCGGCCATGGCAGTCCTCCACGCTCGGGGGTCCGCTCGTGTGGTGGACCCTGCCGGGCCACGCTGGCCCGCCCCGAGCCGGGCGCGGATCACCTGGTGCGGATGACCGGCGCCCACGGCGCACCGCTCACCTGCTGGGGGCGACGTGCCGGCCGGGTGCCGGCCGCACGCTGCACCGGTGACCGACACCGGTGTCGACCGTGCCCTGCCCCGCTGGCTCGTCGTCCTGTTCGGCGTGGCCGCCACGGTCATCGCGGTGGCCGGGCTGCGCAGCGCGGCCGACATCATCGCGCCGGTCTTCCTCGCCCTGGTGCTCGTCATCGCCGTCCACCCGGTCCTCACCTGGGCCCGCCGGCACGGGACGCCGAACTGGCTGGCGCTCAGCCTCGCCCTGCTCGTGCTCTACGCCGTCGTCCTCGGCCTCGTCCTGGGCCTGGCGCTGTCGGTCGCCCGGCTGGCCACGCTCCTCCCCGGCTACCAGGAGCAGATCGACGGCCTGGTCGACGACGTCGGGTCCCTGCTGGCGTCGGTCGGCGTCGGCCGGGACGAGGTCGCACGGGCACTGGAGGGGATCGACGCAGGGGCCGTCGTGGGCTTCGCCGGCGATCTGGTGGCGGGACTCCTCGGTGCGATCAGCAACCTGCTGTTCGTCCTCGCCACGGTCCTGTTCATGGGGGTCGACGCGAGCGGGCTCCCCGACCGCCTGCGGTCGGTCCCCGGGAGCTCACCGGCCCTGACCGCCGCCCTGGGCGGCTTCGCCGAGCGCACCCGGAGCTACCTGGTGGTCTCGACCGTGTTCGGCCTGGTCGTGGCCGTCATCGACACCGTCGCGCTGTTCGTCCTGGGCATCCCCCTGCCGATCCTCTGGGGGCTGCTGTCCTGGATCACCAACTACGTGCCGAACATCGGGTTCCTCATCGGGCTGGCCCCCCCGGCTCTGCTGGCCCTGTTGGTGGACGGACCCGGCCTGGCGATCGTCGTGGTGGCCGTCTACTGCGTCGCCAACGTCGTGATCCAGTCGATCATCCAGCCGGCGGTGGTGGGTGACGCCGTGGGGCTGTCGGTGACCGTCACGTTCCTCTCCCTGGTGGCCTGGACCTGGATCCTCGGCCCGCTGGGAGCGCTGCTGGCCCTGCCGCTCAGCCTGCTCGTGAAGGCGGTGCTGCTCGACGCCGACCCCGGACGGGAGTGGGCGCGGACGCTGGTGTCCAGCCCGCCGCCGAAGCCGGGACGGCAGGCCCGGCGCCGCCCCGGGGCGGCCGTCGCGACGCCGGCGCAGCGGGCACCGGTCGTGGCGGAGCAGGCCCGGCCGGCCGCCGAGGACGCCCCCCGTGGCGCGTCGTGACGGTCCGCTCCCCCGCTGCCCGGGTCGGGGCCTGGCGCGCCCGCCTGTCCTCCACCCTGGTCTGGCGGTGCGCGCTGCGGTTCGTCGACATCACTGGGTACGACCGCGCCCTGGGCCTGGCGGCGCAGGCGTTCGTCGCCACCGTGCCCACGATGGTGGTGGTGTCGTCGCTGTCCGGCGGGACCGGGAGCGCCCTCGCCGACCGGGTCGTCGCGCGCTTCGGGCTGTCGGGCGACACCGCGGACCTCGTGCGCGAGGCGCTGCGGCCTCCGGCCGACACGGGCGTCACCGCGTGGGGGATCTGCCTGCTCGTGGTGTCCGGCGTCGGCTTCACCCGCGCGCTGCAACGGGCCTTCCGGGCGGCCTGGCGGGTGCCGCGGTCGCCGGGGTGGCGCGGGTGGGTCGGTGGCGTCGGCGGCGCCCTGGCGGTCGCCGCGGTCGTCGTCGCCGGTCTCGGGGTGACCGCCCTGGTGGAGGGCTTCCAGGGCGCCGGTCCGGTGGCCTTCGTCGCCCGGGCGTTCCTCTCCGGCGTCCTCTGGCTCGTGGCCATCCGGTTGCTGCTGGGCTGGTCCCTCCCCTGGCAGCCGTTCCTGCCCGGGGCGGTCGTGGCCGGTGCCGGCACGGCCGCGGTGTGGGTCGTCTCCGAGGTGTGGCTCCCGCGGGCGTTCATCTCCCAGGCCGGGTCCTACGGGCTCGTCGGGATCGTCGTGGTGCTGATCAGCTGGCTCATCCTGATCGCCCTGCTCCTGGTCTGCGCAGCCGTGGTGAGCGCCGAGCTGTGGCACGCACGCGCGGCACCGGCGGCTGCGCCCGGGTCCGACCCCGCCCCCTGAGGGACACCGTGCGGGTCCCCGGCACGTCCGGGTGCGCCCGGCGTCCACTTCGTCCGTGACAGGTGATGTGTCGGCAGCAGCCGCTCCCGGATCGTCGCGACCGGCGTCGCGCCGAGCTCGGCCACCACCGAAGGGGATCACCATGCCGCTCGACTACACCGACCGGACCGACTTCGAGAACGCCGGACGCGGCCTGGTCGACCGACTCGAGCCCTGTCGCGTCACGGCCGCCGACGGCCGCACGGTCTGGGACCTGGAGCAGTACGCCTTCCTGGACGGCGAGTGCCCGGACACGGTGCACCCGAGCCTCTGGCGGCAGGCCCAGCTGTTGCGCATCCACGGCCTGTTCGAGGTGACCGACGGGATCTACCAGGTGCGCGGCCTCGACCTCTCGAACACGACCCTCGTCGAGGGCGACACCGGGGTGGTCGTCATCGACCCGCTCGTCTCGGCGGAGACCGCCGCAGCCGCCCTCGCGCTGTACCGGCGCAACCGCGGCGACCGGCCGGTCACCGGGGTGGTCTACACCCACTCCCACGGCGACCACTTCGGCGGCGTGCTGGGCGTCCTGCCCGACGGAGCCGGGGACGTGCCGATCCTCGCTCCCGCCGGCTTCCTGGAGCACGCGGTGTCGGAGAACGTCTACGCCGGCGGCGCGATGATCCGGCGCGGGACCTACATGTACGGGATGCTCCTCGGCCCCGGCCCGACCGGGCAGGTGGGCACGGGCCTCGGCATCGGCGGCTCGACGGGCTCGGCGGGCCTGCTCGCGCCGACCGTCGACGTCAGCCGCACCGGGCAGGAGGAGATCGTCGACGGGGTGCGGATGGTCTTCCAGCTGACCCCGGGCACCGAGGCCCCGGCCGAGATGAACTTCCACTTCCCGGACCACCGGGCGCTGTGCATGGCCGAGAACGCCACGCACAACCTGCACAACCTGCTGACCCTCCGCGGCGCGCTGGTCCGGGACCCGCGCGCCTGGTCGCGCCACCTCGACGAGGCGATCGAGCTGTTCGGCGCCGACACCGACGTGGCGTTCGCCTCGCACCACTGGCCCACCTGGGGGACCGACGACGTCGTCGCCTTCCTCACCGAGCAGCGCGACCTGTACGCCTACCTGCACGACCAGACGCTGCGGATGCTGAACAACGGCCTCACCGGCCTCGAGATCGCCGAGCAGATGGAGCTCCCCCCGGGGCTGGAGTCCGCCTGGCACGCCCGCGGCTACTACGGGTCGGTCAGCCACAACGTGAAGGCCGTCTACCAGCGGTACCTGGGCTGGTTCGACGGCCACCCGTCCTCGCTGTGGCCGCACCCGCCGGAGGCGGCGGCGACCCGGTACGTCGACGTGATCGGCGGCCGGGACGCCGTGCTGGAGAAGGCCCGGCGGTACACCGGCGTCGGCGACCTGCGCTTCGCCGCCGAGCTCCTGAAGCACGCCGTCTTCGCCGACCCCGACGACGGCGAGGCGAAGGAGGCCCTCGCCGGCGTCTACGAGCGGCTCGGCTACGGCTGCGAGAACGCCACGTGGCGCGGCTTCTACCTGACCGGCGCCCACGAGCTGCGCAACGGGGTCAAGCCGCCCCCGCTCACCATGGCCGGGGGCATGGCCGCGGCCCTCACCGTGGAGCAGCTGTTCGACACCCTGGCCATCCGGCTCGACGGCCCGCGTGCCGCCGCCGAGTCGCTCGTCATCGACTGGCGCTTCACCGACAGCGGCACCACCCTCCGGACCGCCCTGTCCAACGGTGCGCTGATCCAGACCGAGAACCCGCGTCGGGCGGCGACGCCCGACCTGACCGTCACCCTGACCGAGCAGGACCTCCTGGGTCTCCTCGCTGGGCGCGGACTCGACGGCCTCGACCACGACGGGGACCCGACGGCGCTGACCCGGCTCATGGGCCTGCTGGAGACCGCGGACGAGGCGTTCCCCATCGTCACGCCGTAGCACCGCCCCCACCTGCACTGCCGGACGCGACCCGCCCCCCTGGCCCCGAGGAGGACCCTGATGGAGACGTCTCCCGCCCCGTACACCTTCGAGGGCGGCTACCCCACCCCGCAGACGGTGCAGCGCGCCTACGACGACGCCGACCTCGGCCGGGCGGTCACGACGTACCGGTTCTTCTTCCCCACGGTGTCCGGAGCGGCGATCTACCAGGGCAACCTGGCCGCGGGCGCCGTCCCCAACCAGGTCTTCGGCGCCATGGAGACCCGCCCCGAGCAGGTGGGCCTGACCCTCAACTCGGACACCCCGTACGGACCGCTCGTGCTCGACCTGCACGAGGGGCCCGTCGTGGTCGAGCTGCCACCGGGCCCGCTGGTCGGCGTGGCGCTCGACGTGAACCAGCGGTGGCTGGCGGACATGGGCCTGGCCGGCCCGGACGGTGGGCGCGGCGGATCCCACCTCCTGCTGCCACCCGACTGGGACGGCACGGTCCCGGACGGCCACCACGTCGCCCGCTCGGGGACCCACCGCGTCATCGGCGGGCTGCGGGCCATCCCGCAGGGAGGCGACCTGGGCGCGGCGATGGACCTGCTCACCCGCGTGAAGGTGCGCCCTCTCGTCTCCGACGGTCGAGGTCCGGCGTCCTGGGTCGACGTCTCGAGCAAGCCGCAGGACACCACCCCGTTCCGCTGGGAGGAGAGCCTGGAGTACTGGCGCGTCCTGCACGAGGTCCTCGACACCGAGCCGCCCACGCCGGGCTGGGAGGCGATGTACGGCGAGCTCGCGGCCCTGGGCATCGTCCGGGGCCGTCCCTTCGCCCCCGACGAGCGCACGACGAGGATCCTCGAGCTCGCGGCACGCACGGCGAGCGGACAACTGCGCGTGCAGTCGCTGGCCGACCGGCGTCCCGACCGCATCGCCTGGCCCGGCACGCACTGGGAGTGGGCCACCCTCGAGCAGGACCCCGAGTTCCGACGGGACGGGGTGCTGGACAGCGACGCCCGCGAGAAGTGGTTCTTCCAGGCCATCGGCGTCTCGCCGGCGATGATGCGGCGGGAGGCCGGTGCCGGCTCCCTCTACTGGCTGGGCACCCGGGACGCGGCCGGGAACTGGCTCGACGGCAGGCGCACCTACCGTCTCGTGGTGCCCCAGCCGGTGCCGGCGGAGCTGTTCTGGTCGTTGACCGTCTACGACGCCCGCACGCGCAGCCAGATCACCACCCCGCAGGGCCGCGCGGCCATCCGGTCGCTGTTCGAGCTGGCCGGCGAGGACCCGGCCGCGCCGGTGGAGCTGTGGTTCGGCCCGGAGGACCCGGGTGTGGGCGGCCGCTGGATCAGGACCGTCCCGGGTGCCGGCTGGTTCTCCTACGTCCGGCTCTACGGCCCGCGTCAGGCCGCCTTCGACGGCTCCTGGCGGCTGCCGGACCCGGAGCAGACCGCCTGACGCGGCCGTCCATGGCCGCCTCGCGCACGAGGGGCGAGGTGGCGTGCACCGGCCCGGGGCCCGGTCCGCCGAACCTCCTCCCCGGGTCACGGGCCGCAGACGTCGACGCGCCCGAGGGTGTCGACCTCCCGGGACGTCACCCCGGCGCTATCCCTGCTGCCCCAGGTTCGTCACCAGGTTCACCGCCACGGCGATCACCACGGTGCCGAACAGGTAGGACAGCAGAGCGTGCCCGAGGGCGACCTTGCGGATCGACGTGTCCTCGACCTGGGTGTCCGGCACCGCGAAGCTCATCCCGATGGTGAACGCGACGTAGGCGAAGTCGCTGTAGGCAGGCAGCTCCCGCTGGCCGAAGTCGATGCCGCTGTCGTCCCCGGAGTAGTAGTGGCGCGCGAACTTGAGGGCGAAGACCGTGTTGACCAGCGCCCACGACAGGATCACCACGAGGATGCCGAGCACCACGGTGGCGACTCCGACGGCGTCCCCGGAGCCGGACCGGACGAGGGCCTCCACGACGGCGGCGAGGCTGGCCACCGCCGCACCCAGCACGGCCGCGTCCGTGACCCGGGTCTGCCCCTCCTCCTCGGCCAGCCGTTTGGTCCCCTCCGCGTCGCGCGGCCAGCTGATCCGCCACACCAAGAACAGCAGGCCGCCGGCGGTGAGGGCCCAGCCGACGAGGACCGCGAGCTCGGGCACACCGGCGACCACGGCCAGTCCGCCCGCGACGAGGCCGCCGCCGAGACAGATCAGCAGGCGCCGCCACGACAGGATCGTCGCCCGTGGGCCCGTCTCCACCGCCGTCGTGCGGGGTGCGGCGCTCACCGGGCCGCCCCGCACCGGACCGGTGGGGGCCCGGCGCCGGCCCACCGTACGGCTCGTCCCCGGGCCGTGCGGTGGGCCGCCCGTCGGCGCTTCAGCCACCCGGACGGAAGACGGCACGGACGCACCCGTCCTCCTTGTTCTTGAACATCTCGTACCCGCGTGGCCCCTGGTCCAGGGACATCACGTGGGTCGCCAGGTGCTCGGTCTTCACCTCGTCCCGGCTCATCAGGTCGAGGATCTCCGGGACGTAGCGGTGCCCGTGCTGCTGGGCGCCGCGGAGGGTCAGCGCCTTGTTCATCACCGCCCCCATCGGGAACTTGTCCACCACGCCGCCGAACACGCCCAGCGCGAACACCGTCCCGCCCTTGCGGCAGGCGTAGATGGCCTCCCGGAGGGCGGTCGGCCGGTCCGACTGCAGCCGCAACTGCTGCTTGACCTGGTCGTAGAGGTATTGCGGGCCAGGGCTGTGCGCCTCCATGCCCACCGCCTCGATGCAGACGTCCGGACCGCGCCCGCCGGACATCTCCCGCAGTTCCGCGGGGACGTCGACCTGCTCGTAGTCGAGGGTCTCCGCCCCGATGTGCGTGCGGACCTGCTCCAGCCGGTTGTCGAACCGGTCGATGACGACGACCCGCTCGGCGCCCATGAGCACCGCCTTGCGCGCGGCCATCTGCCCCACGCCGCCGGCGCCCCACACCGCGACGACGTCACCGGCCTTCACCTCCGCCTGGTGCGCCCCGGTCCAGCCGGTGGGGGCCGCGTCGGAGGCGAACAGGGCACGCTCGTCGGAGACGCCGTCGGGGATCGTGAAGGCGCCCTGGTCGGCGTAGGGCACCCGGATGTAGCGGGCGTGGCTGCCCGCCCAGCCGCCCATCGCGTGGGAGTAGCCGAAGCAGCCGCCGATGGACTGGCCCCAGAGCGACTCGGTGATCCCCGGGTTGGGGTTGCCGTTGTCGCACAGCGACCACAGCTCGTTCTCGCAGTACCAGCACTGCCCGCAGCCGATGAACGAGACCACCACCACCCGGTCGCCGACCCGGTGTCTGGTGACGCTCTTGCCGACCTCGGCCACCGTGCCCATGAACTCGTGGCCGAGCACGTCACCGGCACGCATCGCGGGGATGTAGCCGCCGAGCAGGTGCAGGTCCGAGCCGCAGGTCACCGACAGGCCGACCTCGAGGATGATGTCGTGGTCGTTGAGGATCTTCGGCTCCGGGACATCCTCCACGCCGATCTCGTTGACGCCCCGCCAGGTCACCGCCTTCACAGCACGCCTCCCTTGGGCGATCGCTTCGCGACCGCCTCCAGCGCCGCGCCGGCGGGCGTGGCGCTCCGCCTGCCGTGTGGGGCGGGATCCACCACGAGCACCTCGCCCACCTCGATCAGTTGCTTGGCCTTGCGCAGCGCGGACCGCAGGTCGCCCTGCGGGTCGCTGCCCATGAGCCGTGCCGGACCGGAGGCGTTGCCCGAGGAGCGCTGGGTCAGCCGTACGGCCAGCTCGGTGCCCTTGCCGTCCGCCGCGGGGCGGATCCGCGTCTCGACGCGGTCGCCGTACGCGGCCAGCGGTGCCGGCAGCGAGGTGGCGTCGATCTCCGCCGGCTCGCGGTTGATGCTCACCGCCAACCACCCGGACGCCGGAGCGCCCGCCGCACCGGGGCCACTGCCGTGCTCGAAGACCGAGAGGACCTGGCGGACGACGGTGCCGCCCGCCCGGGCGGCCAGCGACGCGACGTTGCCGATCGCGGAGGTCATGCCCCACCCCCGGCCGACGCGGTCTGGGGGACCCGCGCGAACTCCTGCACGATGCGCTCGCAGAAGGCCGGCAGGTCGTCCGGCGACCGGCTCGTGGTGATGTTGCCGTCGGTGACGACCTGCTCGTCGACCACCTCGGCCCCGGCGTTGCGCAGGTCGGTGCGGATGCTGGGGAACGAGGTCAGCCGCCGTCCTCGCGCGACGTCGGCCTCGACGAAGTTCCACGGGCCGTGGCAGATCGAGGCGACGGGCTTGCCCGACTGGACGAAGTCGCGGACGAACTGCACCGCGGCGGGTTGCATCCGCAGCTGGTCCGGGTTCACCGTCCCGCCCGGCAGCAGCAGCGCGTCGTACTCGTCGACCGACGCCGCGCCGACCAGCCGGTCGACGCCGAAGGTGCCGGCGTCCTCCAGGTCGTTGTTCCGTGCCGCGATCTCGCCGTCGTGGATCGACAGCACGTCGGTCCGCGCGCCCGCGTCGTCCAGGGCCCGGCGCGGCTGCTCGAGCTCGACGCGCTCCACCCCGTCGGCCGCGAGGATCGCGACCCGTCGTCCGTTCAGCTCCGCGGCCACGTCAGCTCCCTGCCATCGCCGGGTGCAGGACGACCTTGGTCCAGCCCTCGTCGCGGGCGTCGAAGTGCTCGTAGGCCTCCGGCGCGCGGTCGAGGGGCAGCTCGTGGCTCACGATGAACGACGGCTCGGCCTTGCCCCCGGCGATGAGGTCGCGCAGCTGCCGGTTGTACTTCTTGACCGGCGCCTGGCCGCTGCCGATGTGCTGGCCCTTGAACCAGAACATGCCGTAGTCGAAGGCGAGCTTGCCCTGCTTGGCCAGCTCGTCGCTGGCGCCGGGGTCCTGGGGCACGAAGACGCCGACGTTGCCGATCTTCCCGGTGAAGCGCACCGAGGCGACCAGCCGGTTCATCGTCAGGTTGGCCTGCTCCTGCCCGTCGGGCTCGTGCGCCTGGTAGCCGACGCACTCGCAGCCGTTGTCGGCGCCGAGGCCCATCGTCTGGTCGAGGACCGCCTGCACGGGGTCGACCTTCGAGTCGTCGATGGCGATCGCGCCGATCGACTCGGCCAGCTTGAGCCGGTCGGGGTGCCGGTCGACGACCATCACCTTGCCGGCCCCGCGGATGGTGGCCGAGAGGGCGGCCATCAGCCCGACCGGGCCGGCGCCGTAGACGACCGTCTGGTCGCCGGGCTTCACGCCGGCCAGCTCGGTGGCGTGGTAGCCGGTCGGGAAGATGTCGGCGAGCATCACGTAGTCGGTCTGACGCTCCTCGGCGTCCTCACCCAGCCGCAGGCAGTTGAAGTCACCCCAGGGCACGCGCAGCAGCTCCGCCTGCCCACCGGCCCAGGGGCCCATGTCGGCGAAGCCGTAGGCCGCGCCGGCCATCTTCGGCTCCGGCTGCGCGGTCAGGCAGTAGTTCGTCAGCTGCTGCTCGCAGTTCTTGCAGTGCCCGCACGAGATGTTGAACGGCAGGACGACCCAGTCCCCCACCCGCACCTTGTCGACCCCGTCGCCGACCTCGACCACCTGGCCCAGGTTCTCGTGCCCGAACCAGCGGCCGGTCTCGAAGTCGGTCCGGCCCTCGTACATGTGCAGGTCCGAGCCGCAGATGTTCGCCGAGGTGATCCGCACCAGGACGTCGGTCGGCCGCTCGATCCGCGCGTCCGGTACGTCCTTGACACTGACCTGGCGGGGTCCGTCGTACACGACTGCCTTCACGCTGCCTCCTCGTCGGGGTGGTCCCGTCCCGGCTGGGGTCGGGACCTCGATTGCACCCGGCGCGGCGGGGCGCCCGGAATCGGCAGACATGCCGATCCCGGCCGACGTCCCCCTGGGGGCGCACCGCCAGGCCTCCCCGGCTCGCGCACCGGTACCCGGACGACGCACATCGGCAGGTCTGCCGATGGCCTCCCGCGGCGGCATGTCCCACGGTGGGAGCACCGACCGGCGTCCTCCCGCAGCCCGACCGCGTGAGCGCCCGCAGCGCACGACCTGGATGGAGGAGTGGTGAGCGAGTCAGAGCTCGAGGAGACCGGGACCGGGGATGCCGCCAAGCGCATCGGTCAGGCGCCGACGACCACCGACGTGACCGACCCGGAGCGGTCCTCCCGGAACACCGCCGCCGGCTCCGGTTCCGAGCCGGGCGAGGGTCCGGTTCAGCCGGACGCAGACCAGGGGGTGGATCCCTCGGCCAGCATCGAGCCCCACAACGAGGGGCTCGTCTGACCACTTCGACTGCCCGCGCGGCTGCCGCGGGACCGAGCTCACGAGCAGGAGCGCTGCGAGAAGGTGGTCCTCACACCGTGAGCGACGTCCCGGTACCGCCACCGAGGTGCCCGGCTGCCTCGATGGCGGTACCGGGATCCCGGGCCGACTGCCGCAGGCAGTCGACGAGGCTGCGGACGGACTGCCCGGCGGGCGCACGCCACACGACCTCCAGGTCGAGTCGCAGGTCGGGGTCCAGACGCCGGACCGCGAGCCCGTCGACACCTGAGAGATCGACGGAGCCCAGGATGCCGGCGGCGATGCCGACGCCTGCCGCGACCGCGCGGAGCACTGCCTCGGGACTGTTGAGCAGGTTCGGTTCGACGACGACCTGCCGCGAGCCTGCGCCGTCCGGGAAGAAGTGGTCCACCGTGCGGTCCCAGATCCCGGCGAACGGTTCCCGCGGGAACATGACCAGCACCTCGTCGGCGAGGGAGGCAACCGACACCGTCTCGGAGTCGGCCGTCCGGTGCCCGAGCGGGACGACCACGCCGAACAGCACCGAGCCGAGGACGACGCCGTCGAGATCGCGGTCGAACGGTGCCCGGCTCCAGACGACCGCCGCGTCGGCCCGGCCCTGACGGACGGCCTCCAGCGCGTCGTCCCCCCGGCTGGAGCTCACCGAGACCTCGACCCCGTCGATGCCCCGGCCCAGGCTCCTCAACGGACCGTCCAGGACCAGGTCGGCCATGTTGGCCACCCGGAGGGTCAGCCGCTGGCGGCCCGTTCCGGCGGCGCGCACGTCCGCCCGCGCCCGCTCCACCTCGGCGAGGACCACCCTCGCCCGCTCGAGCAGAGCCTGCCCGGCGATCGTGAGCTCGACGCGCTGCGGCGTGCGCTCGAAGAGGGACGCACGCAGTTCGCGCTCCAGGGCCTGGATCTGCTGGGAGAGGGAGGGTGCGGCGATGTGCAGCCGCTTGGCCGCACGGCTGAAGCGCCCCTCCTCGGCCACCGCCAGGAAGTACCTGAGCTGGCGCAACTCCACGACCCACGCTACTGCGGACCCCGTGCCGACCGCAGGCCGTGAACGGGGACGGGCGCGGGTCGCCGGCGCTGGACCTCGGCGGAGGACTCACGGCCAGAGCACGGGACGGTCCAGGCCAGGCGACCGACGGCCATCGGCAGGGCTGCCGATCTCGGCCGGCGGCCCCGGTTCCGACGGCGGCTCGGGGTACCCCCACGGCATGGACGACGGAACCCTCCCTCCGCAGGACGACACGCCAGCGGCCGCGGCCGCCGACGAGGTCGACACCCGGCTCCCGGACGACCCGCGGGTGCCCCAGCCCGACGACGCTGATCCGACGGTGGGCAAGGAACTCGGTGGCGCGGCTCCGGCCGTCGGCCCTGGGCGCTCGCGAGAGGAACCCGCCGGCCGCGGCTCGTGAGGCAGGCCCTCGTGATCGGCTCGTCGGCCGGTCCTACAGGACGTCGAGCGGCACCTTGCCGGACGGCGGCGGGAAGATCCGGTCGAGCTGGTCCAGCTCCGCCTGGCTGAAGCCGATCTCCAGCGCCGCGCGGTTCTCGATGACGTGCGCGCGGGTCGAGGCCTTGGCGACGGCGAACACGTCGGGCAGCCGCAGCACCCACGCGATGGCGAGCTGGGCCGGGGTGACCCCCTTGTCCGCGGCCAGGTCTCGGACGGCCCGGTGCTCGAGGAGCCTGCCGTGGTCGACGGGCGAGTACGCCATCAGGGGCATGCGCCTGCCGCGGCACCAGGGGATCAGGTCGTACTCGGGGCCGCGCCGGGCGAGGTTGTACAGCACCTGGTCGGTCTGGACGCGGTTGCCGCCGGGGAGCCCCGCCAGCCGGTCGAGGTCGGGGACGTCGAGGTTGCTCACGCCCCAGGAGCGGATCAGCCCGCGGGAGACCAGCGACTCGAACCCGGCGACGGTCTCCTCGACCGGGACCCGGCCGCGCCAGTGCAGCAGGTACAGGTCCAGGCGGTCGGTGCCCAGTCGGCGCAGGCTCCGCTCGCAGGCGTCCACCGTGCCCTGGCGCGTGGCGTGGTGCGGCAGCACCTTGCTGACCAGGAAGACGTCGTCGCGCCGGCCGACGATCGCCCGGCCGACGAGTTCCTCGGCGGCGCCGTCCCCGTACATCTCGGCGGTGTCCACCAGCGTCAGCCCGAGGTCGATCCCGGCGCGCAGGGCGTCCAGCTGGCTGTCGGTGCTGACGGGGTCCTCACCGAGGTACCAGGTGCCCATGCCGAGGGCCGGGGCGGCGGTGCCGTCGGGCAGGGTCACGGTGCGGATCGTGGACGTGGTCACGGGGTCCTCCAGAGCAGTTCGCGGACGCCCCGGCCCCCGCCGGGTCCGCCCCGTGTGACACGGGGCGGACCCGGCGGCCGCGGAGTCGAGGGCCGCAGGGCCTGCCGCCCGTGGGGCACCCGCTCAGTGCACCGGCCGCTGCCCGTCGGACCCGACACGCGCCAGCGACCTCGACACGCTCCGGGCGCCGGCGTAGACCGCCCCCGCCGCGGCGACCCACGGGCCACCGACGATCACCGGGTCGAGCACCTGGTGCTTGAGGTCGGTGCGGTGCTGCCCGACCCGCGACTTCAGGCCGTGGTGGGTGAACTCGGCCTTCACCCCGGTCTCGGTGATCGGGTTGTCCGGGCGGAGCGTGAGGAACGACTTCAGGTGGTGCTCCCACGCGTCCACGCGGTCGGCGGCGATGAGCAGCAGCCAGTGCGCCGTCCGGCCTTCGCTGTACGTGTAGGCGTAGCGACGGATGACACCGGCGACGCCCGACGGCGGCTGGGCGGTGCCGAAGACGGGGGTGAGCATGCCGTGCTCGACGGAGCGTTCCCGCGGGTACTTCTCGGGCTGCCGCTCCGGGAACTCCCAGTGCGCGCCGGTGAAGTCCTCCTGGAACTGCAGCTTCGGCACCGACGGCCGGTCCTTCGGGTCGAGGTCGACGCCCCAGCCGGGGATGCGCTTCCTCAGCTCGTCGGGCGACTCGGCCAGCGGGGGCTTGTGCGGTGTGTACGTCATCGGGTTCTCCTGTCGCTCACGCCGCGGTCGGGACGACGAGGGGCTTGATGATCCCGTCGAGCTTGGCCGAGAAGATGTGGTAGCCCTCGGCGATGTGCTCGAGGGGCACCCGGTGGGTGACGAGCTCGCTGGGCTTGAGGTAGCCGTTGCGCACGTGCTCGAACAGCCGCGGCCACTGCCGCTTGACCGGGGCCTGGTTGGTGTGGATCGTCAGGCCCTTGTTCATCGCGTCGCCGAACTTGACGGCGCTGAACAGCGGGCCGTAGGCGCCCATCACCGAGATGGTCGCGCCCTTGCGGACGGAGTCGATCGCCCAGTTCAGCGCGACCGGGGAGCCGCCCTGCAGCTTGAGCTTGGACGAGGTGACGTGCTGGAGGAAGTTGCCGTCGGCCTCCGCACCCACGGCGTCGATGGCGACGTCGGCCCCGAGCCAGTCGGTCGTCTTCTTCATCTCCAGGACGATGTCGCCGTACTCGGTGAAGTTGTAGGTCTCGGCGTGGGCGAAGGTGCGGGCCCTCTCCAGCCGGTGGTCCAGGTGGTCGATGACGATGACCCGGCCGGCGCCCATCAGCCAGGCCGACTTCGCGGCCACGAGTCCGACCGGTCCGGCGCCGAAGACGACGACGACGTCGCCCTCGACGATGTCGCCGAGCTGCGCCCCGAAGTAGCCGGTCGCCGTGGCGTCGGTGAGCAGGACCGCGTCCTCGTCCTCCATCCAGTCCGGGATCTTGGACGGGCCGACGTCTGCGAAGGGCACCCGGACGAACTCGGCCTGGCCGCCGTCGTACCCGCCGGTCGTGTGGGAGTAGCCGTAGATGCCGCCGACGGCGGTGGCGTTCGGGTTGACGTTGTGGCAGTTGGAGTACAGGCCTCGGGCGCAGTACCAGCAGGTGCCGCAGAAGACGTTGAACGGCACCATCACCCGGTCCCCGACCTGCAGGTTCTGCACGGAGGAGCCCACCTCGTCGACGACGCCGATGAACTCGTGGCCGAACGTGTGACCGATCCGGGTGTCCGGCATCATGCCGTGGTAGAGGTGCAGGTCGGAGCCGCAGATGGCGGCCAGGGTGACCCGCACGATCGCGTCGTTGGGGTGCTCGATCGCAGGCCGTTCCTTCTCCTCGGCCCTGACCTTGTAGGGACCTCGGTAGACCATCGCTCGCATGGGATCCCCTCCTGGGGCGCGGGCCCCGGCTCGGGAGAGCGCCACGGGGCGCCCAGCGGCCGGCTCTGCTCACCGGGCCCCCCGACTCTGCGTCGGCCGTCCCACCGGGGCCACCCCAACCCGGGCTCCACGCACCGCTCCGCCGAAAGATCGGCAGATCTACCGATGCCCGACGTCCCGGTCCCGCTCGGATGGACGCAGACGTCCGCCCGGGAACGTGTCCGGCTGTCAGGCGCGGGTACCCCGCTCACCGCCGAGCAGCCGGCCAGGTGGGAGCAACCCCTGCGCGCCCCGATCGGGGCTTCCGCCACCAAGGAGATCTCCGTCATCTCCGCGCCATCGAGCACCAGGGGGACGACGTGCGCACACGACGCAGGCTCAGGGGTCGCCGGCTCGCTGCCCTGGCGGCCGACGGCTTCGAGAAGGTGGAGCTGATCGTCCCGCTGCGAGCCCTGAAGGCGGCCGGCGCGGAGGTGGACGTCGTGTCCCTGCGGCGCGGACGCATCCGCGGGGTGAACCTGCACGTGCCGGCCAGCCGGGTCCGCGTGGACAGGACGATCGAGGAAGCCGATCCCGGCGACTACGACGGCCTGCTGCTGCCCGGGGGGTTCATCAACCCCGACCTCCTCCGGCAGTCCGCCCCGGCACGGGAGTTCGTCCGCGCGTTCGCCGCCAGTGACAAGCCCATCGCCACCCTCTGTCACGGACCGTGGGTGCTCGCGTCGGCGGGACTCGTGGACGGTCGGACCCTCACCTCCTGGCCCGGGATCCGCGACGACCTGGTGAACGCCGGTGCCACCTGGCTCGACCGGGAGCTCGTCCGGGACGGGAACCTCACCACCAGCAGAGGGCCCCAGGACATGGCCGCCTTCGTCCCCGGGATGCTCGACGCCTTCGCGACGACGTCGCCGGAGCCGGCGACGACGGCACCGCGTCGCGAGTCCGACCGGCAGCGCGAGGCGCCCGTCGGCTGGGCCATCGCCGCGCTGCGGTGGTCGCCGAAGCCGTCGGTCGCCGCCGTGGCGGGCATCGGCCTGGCTGCCGCCGCCCAGCGCGCCCTGCACGGTCCGGCTGCACAGAGCTGGAGGACCCGGGCGGCAGGCCCTGCCGGGTGACGTCCGCGCCTGCGGCGGGTGCGGAGGTCCCTGAGCCGCCGCGACTCCACGACGCACGCCGGTGCTCCGCGGTGCACCCGTACCGGCTCCCGTTAGCCGGTACCTCAGACCACTGCCGCTCTTTCGTCATCGTGAACGGGACTACTCGGTCCCGCTCCGCGGTAACCGGCACCCGGGGCAGACGTCGGCACCGTTGAACAGCCAGCGTGCCTTGCCGAGGCCGCGGTCCCGGGAGCACAGATGATCGAGACTGCGGACCTCGAACTGGCCGAGGTCGCCTACTCGACCAGTCCCCCCTCCGAGCGCTCGCAGGAGATGCTGGAGAGGCTGCGACCTCTCGTGCCCTTCGACGCCGCGTGGCTGGCCACTGCCGAGCCGATGAGCAGCAGCTACACGTGCGTGGCCAGCACCGACCTCGACGCGAGCACGCTGCAGTACCTGAGCGGTCCCACCGTGGCGCGCGACATCGAGCTGACACACACCGCCCCCACGCGTCGGCCGCTGAGCCCGTCCGACCTGCCCTACCCGGCCGCCGACCTGTCGACATGGGCGGAGTGCTTCATCCCCGCCGGCTTCCACGAGGCCCTGGGCGTCGCCCTGTTCGACGGGGGCCGGCGCCACGTCGGGCACCTGGCGCTGCTCTTCAGCAGCAAGGAGCCGCCGCCCCTGGCCATGCGGCGACGGCTGCACCAGCTCACCCCCCTCCTGGCGCGCGGGTCGGACCCGTTGCGCTCGCTGGCCGCGGCGGCGCGGGTGGTGCGGGGGGCGGCCGCCGGCGCGGTGCTGTGCCGCGACGGCGCCACCCGGCCGCTGCCCGGCCTCGACGGCGACGCACTGCTCGCCGAGGGGTCGCCCGTCCTCACCGTCGCGCGCTCGTGCATCGACGAGGGTCGGGTGTTCGCGTCCTTCCTGTGGCCCCGCGGAGGACGCCACGCCCCGGACGGGCACGTCCGCGTGACCGTCCTCGCCGCTCCCGGAGAGGCGTCGGCACGCCTGCTCGGAACGGTCGTCCTCTCCCCCGTGACCCACCTGCGGGGGCTGACGCCGCGTGAACTCGAGGTGCTCGGGTTGCTGGTCGACGGGTGTTCCAACCAGCAGATCGCCCGCGCGCTGGTCGTGGCCCCGCGTACGGTCGCTGCCCACCTCGAGCACATCCTCGTCAAGCTCGATGCGCCCACGAGGACGCTCGCCGCGGTGCGGGCCGAGCGCGAAGGCCTCTACGTGCCCCTGGTCCCGTCGCCCTGCCGGGCCTGAATCGGCCGTTCTGCCGATGGTGCTCCCCCGTCTGCCTCGGTTCCCTGGGAGGACCCGACGTGCCACGAGGTCGCCGGGTCGAGCACGTCCGCATCCATCCACCGGGGGGAGACCATGACCGCGTCCGAGTCGTGCGTCCAGGCCGCGGACCCGCAGGCCTCGAGCGCATGAGCCGGCTGCGGATCGAGCGCTTCGTCCGCACCAGCCTGTGGCTGCTGCCGATCGGTTGCCTGGCCGCGGGCGCCCTCCTCGCCGTCGGGACGCTCGCCGTGGACCGGGCGACGGGCTACCGGCTCGTCCCGCAGAGCCTGACCGGGACGCCGTCCGACGCCCAGACGATCCTGTCCTCCTTCGCCACCGCCATGGTGTCGCTGACCAGCCTCGTCCTGACGGTCACCCTGGTCGCGGTCCAGCTGGCGATGGGCCAGTTCTCGCCCCGCATCGTGGGCGCGCTGCTCACCGACCGGTGGAGCCAGCTGGCGATCGGGTTGTTCGGCGCGAGCTTCCTGGTCGCGGTGCTGACCCTCCGCGAGATCCGCGGCTCCGACACCGGCACGGTGCCCGGACTGTCGATGCTGCTGTGCTACGTCCTGATGCTCGCCAGCATCGTCGTGCTCGTCCTGTTCGTGCACCACATCGGACAGGGCCTGCGGGTCTCGGGGCTGATCGACCTCGTCGGAGACCGGAGCCGCGAGTTCATCGTCCGCCAGCACGGGGAGGGGCCCGTCGTCACCGGCGGCCCGGACGAGATGGTCGCCGCGCAGCCCGGCAACGTGGTCCGCGTCGACCGACCGGCACTGGTCGCCGCGGCCCGGCGGGCGGACTGCGTGCTGGAGCTGGTCCCCGTCGTCGGGGACTTCGTCGTCGGCGGCGCGCCCCTGTTCCGGGTGCACCCGGGCACCCGGTCGACGGTGGCCGCCGACGGCCCCCCGGCCGGTCGGCTCCGCGCCACCGACGTCACCCGCCACGTCCTGCTCGGCCCGGAGCGCGTGCACACCGAGGACCTGGCCTACGGCTTCCGCAAGCTCGTCGACATCGCCGTGCGGTCGATCGCACAGCCGTTCAACGACCCCACGACGACGGTCCAGGCGCTGCACCGGCTGCACGACCTGCTGCGCCAGATCGCCGCTCGCCCCCTGCCCTGCGGTGAGCACCGCGACGAGGACGGCGTGGTGCGCCTGCTCGAGCGGACCGTCAGCTGGGACGGCTACGTCCGGCTGGCCTTCGACGAGATCCGCCTGGCCGGGGCGTCGGAGCCGCAGGTGACCCGGAAGACGTGCGCGGCGCTGGCCGACCTCAAGAGCGTGGCACCGCCCGACCGGCAGGAACCGCTGGACCGCCAGCTCCGGCTGCTGCACGCCGCCGTCCGGCGCGCCCACGAGGACGAGGAGGACGTCGTCGCGGCGCTCACCCCGGACACCGAGGGCATCGGGTCGGGAGCCGACGTCACCGCCGCGCCACGCTCTCGAGCGGCTCGCGCACCGTACTGAGCCGGCCAGGTGCCGGCCCGACCATCGCCGGGGTCAGGAGCCGGACCTCCGCTTCGGACGCGGTGCTGTCCAGGTCGACCCGCGAGAGCAGCGGGAGCCGCCATCGTGGCCTGCCCCGCGAGGCGGCCGACCGCATGGGCGCCGTGCTGCTCGTGACGCCGGCGTCGACCGCAGCCAGAGACGACTCAGGCCGCCCTCCCGGGGGAGGACGGCCTGGTCGTCGGGGTGGAGCTGAGGGGACTCGAACCCCTGACCCCCACACTGCCAGTGTGGTGCGCTACCAGCTGCGCCACAGCCCCGTTCCCGGCCCGGCCGGTGTCGTCCGGACCGAGGAGAACTGTACATCGCCGCCCCGGGCCGCCCGCGCGGGGGGTGCGGCGCGTCAGATCTCGACGCCGCGCTCGGCCAGCCACCCGACGGGGTCGATCCGCTTCCCGTCCATGCCGCCCTCGTGCACCTCGAAGTGCAGGTGCGGCCCGGTCGACTGGCCGCGGTTGCCCAGCAGCGCGATCGTCTCGCCGGCCTCCACGTACTGCCCCGGCTCGACGAGGATCTCCTCCATGTGGCCGTAGACGGTGACGTCGCCGTTCTCGTGGAGGACGTAGACGGCCAGGCCGAAGCCGCTGGCCGCACCGGCGCGCACGACCACGCCGTCGGCCGCGGCGTACTCCGGCGTGCCGATCGGGGCGGCGAGGTCGATGCCGTAGTGGAAGGTGCCCCAGCGCGAGCCGAAGCCGCTGGTGAAGCGGGCGCCGTCCACCGGCAGCACGGCCTTGGGCCGGGCCGCCTCGGCGGCGGCCGCGGCGGCCTCCGCGGCGGCGGCCTCGGCGGCGGCGCGCTCCGCGCGGGAGGCGGCCACCTCCTCCAGCCGGGCCTGCGCCTCCGCCTCGGTGATGGAGGCCATCGGCATGACCTCGACGGCCTCGTCGCCGGTGGCCAGCTCCATCGCGCCCAGCACCGGAGTCGGCTCGGCGGCCGCCTCCGGGGAGCCGGGGACCCCGACGACCGCGGCGCCCACGGCGCCGGCCACCAGCGCGGCGACGAGCAGGGAGGGACGGCGGTCGCGCAGGCCGCGACGCCGGCGGACCGGCACGGGGTCGGCTGCCACGGGGGCCGGGACGGCGGCGGTCGCGGGGGCGTCAGCGCCCTCCACCGGCAGCACCGCGGTCGGCAGCACGGTCGGGTCCGGGCCGGCGACGACGTCGTGATCGGCCGCCCGCGGCGCGGGCAGGACCGCGGCCCAGGGCGCCGGGTCGGCGGGGCGGACCGGCGGGAAGCCGCGCAGCGGCGAGACCGGGCGGGCAGCGCCGCGCCGGTGCGCGCCGGTCCGGGGGCCGGGCACCTCGCGGGAGGCGTCGCTCGAGGGTCGCGGCAGCAGACCCGCCTCGCTCCGGTGACTGACCAACGCTCGTACCCCGCTCGTGGGAAGCGGCCCCCGTGGGCCCGATCAGGACTCAGCGATCAAAACACACCGTGACCGTCTCGTGACCCTCCGCCCGGCGTGTCATCGGATGACGCGCCGTGTGTGCCGAGTCACGTCCTGCACCTGCGTTTGGGCGCGCCCGCCCCGGGGCAGATCCTGCCTCCGGCGTGGAGAAGCTCGCGCCGGTCCGACGCTCACCCGCCGGGCCGACCCCCGCCGATGCCCGCGGACCGCACCGCGCCCGACGCCCGACGCGACACGCCGCAGGACTCGCCGCCACCGCCGGCCGCCACCTCCCCCCGGGGTGTGGCCGCTCCGGTCGGCGTGATCCCATGACCGTTCCCCGGCGTGGTCCTCGGACGTCTCGTGGCAGCGGTGCGACCGGTCGTGCCCGCACCGACCCTGGACAGGAAGGACCGATGCCTCGATGGCGCAGCCCGAGCGTCCTCCGCGGGAGCACCCGCGGAGCCGGACGGCCCCCGCGGAGCCGGCGGTGGCACCCGTCGTCCGCATCCGGCCGCTGACCGCCGCGACGCTCGAGCAGCACGGGGCCCGCCTCACCGTCCCCACCTACGACCGCTCGGCACTCGTCCCCGCCGTCGTCCACCTCAGCGTCGGCGGCTTCTCGCGCGCCCACCAGCTCACCTACTTCGACGAGGTCGCCGAGCAGCGCATCTCCGGCGGCTGGGGCGTCGTCGGCGTGGGCCTGCGGCACCGGTCCATGCACGAGGCCCTGGCGCCGCAGGACAACCTCTACACCGTGGTCGAGCGCAGCCCCGACGGGGAGCGGGCCCGGGTCGTCGGCGTCCTCACCGACTACCTGTTCGCCCCCGACGCCCCCGCCGCCGTGCTCGACCGGCTCACCGACCCCCGGACGCGGGTGGTCACCATGACCATCACCGACGCCGGCTACCTGCTCGACCCCTGCACCGGCGCCTTCACCCCCGACGACGACGTCCGGCACGACCTCGCCCACCCGGCGCGCCCGCGGACGGTCTTCGGCTTCCTCGTCGAGGCCCTCGACCGCCGCCGCCGGGCCGGCACCGCGCCGTTCACCGTGCTGTCCTGCGACAACCTGCACCGCAACGGCGACGCCACCCGCACCGCGGTGGTCGGCTTCGCCGCGCTCCGCGACGAGGTGCTCGCGCGCTGGATCACCGACCGCGTCGCCTTCCCCAGCAGCATGGTCGACCGCATCACCCCGCAAACCGCGCCCGAGGAGCGCGCCGACCTGGCCCGCCGGTACGGTGTCGACGACCGCTGGCCCGTCGTCACCGAGCCCTTCTCCCAGTGGGTCGTCGAGGACACCTTCTGCAACGGCCGCCCGCCCCTGGACCGGGTGGGCGTGCGGTTCGTGCGCGACGTCACCGACCACGAGCTGATGAAGACCCGGCTGCTCAACGCCACCCACTCGGCGCTGGGCTACCTCGGCACGCTCGCCGGGCACGAGCGCATCGACGTCCTCATGGGCGACCCGGTGTTCGACGCCTACGCCCGGCACCTCATGGACGACGAGGTCACGCCGCTCATCCCCTGCCCCGAGGGCATCGACCTCGACGCGTACAAGGCCACCCTCCGGCAGCGCTTCGCCAACCCGGCCATCGCCGATCGGCTGTCGCGGCTGTGCCGCCGCGGCTCCACCAAGCTGCCCCAGCACCTGCTGCCCTCGCTGCGCCAGGCGCTGGCCGAGGGCCGCCCGCACGGCCTGCTGACCCTCGCGCTGGCCGGCTGGGTGCGCTACCTGCAGCGCACCGACGGCGCCGGGCTGCCGCTGCCGGTCGAGGACGACCGCGGGGAGCACCTGCAGGCACTGGCCCGCGCCGGCGGCGCCGACCCACGCCCGCTGCTGGCCGAGCGATCGGTGTTCGGCGACCTCGGGACGGTCCCCGGCTTCCCCGAGGAGCTCGCCGCGGCCCTGCACCGGCTGGCACACGACGGCGTCCGCGAGACCGTCGCCGCCGCCACGGCCGCCTCCGCCGCCACCGCCGGATCCGCCGCCACGACCGCCGCGAGCGATCGGTGACCCCGCCCCGCGTGGGCGGGGCGGCCGCAGCAGTCCTCCCCCGGGACGCCGTGGCCGGCCTGACCGCCCTCCTCTGCGACGCCGACGGCAACCTCTTCCCCTCCGAGGAGCCGGCCTTCGTCGCCTCCGCCGAGGTCACCAACCGCTTCCTCGCCGAGCTCGGCGACGCGCGCCGGTTCACCCCCGACGAGCTGCGGCTGGCGACCACCGGCATGAACTTCCGGACGACGTCGCGGCGGCTGGCCGCCGAGGCGGGCCGGGCCGAGGTCGACGTCGAGCCGTGGGTGGCCGAGGAGAAGCGCGCGGTCACCGCGTACCTCGGTGAGCACCTGCGCCCGCACGGACCCACCACGGCCGCGCTCACCGCCCTCGCGCCGCACCTGCGGCTGGCCGCGGTCAGCTCCAGCGCCCTGGGCCGCCTCGCCGCCTGCTTCACCGCCACCGGCCTCGACGAGCTCATCCCGCCGGCGGCCCGGTTCAGCGCCGAGGACTCCCTGCCGACGCCGACCAGCAAGCCCGACCCGGCCGTCTACCTGCACGCCTGCGCGCGGCTGGGCATCGCCCCGGCGCAGGGTCTGGCGGTCGAGGACTCGGTGCCCGGCGCCCTGTCGGCGGTCCGCGCCGGCTGCCCGACCGTCGGCAACCTGCTCTTCGTCCAGCCCGCCGAGCGCGCCGAGCGCGAGGCAGCGCTCCGCCAGGCCGGGGTGCTGGCCGTCGTCTCGTCCTGGCAGGAGCTCGCCGACACGCTCCTGCCCGTCCTGACCGGAGGTGGCCGATGAGGATCGTCTACACCAGCTTCCGCGGCCTGTTCTCCGACAGCCCGCGCGCCGTCTTCGAGGCGCTGCGCGCCCGCGGCGACGACGTCACGCACACGTGGCTGACCGCCCCGGTCGCCGAGCACGCCTTCCCGGCCGACGTCGAGACCGTCCCGTTCGGCAGCCCGGAGAGCGTCGCCGCCCTGGAGTCCGCCGACGTCGTCGTCTCCAACGACCACGTGCCGCTGGACTGGGAGAAGCGGCCCGGCGCGTTCTACCTGCAGACGTGGCACGGCACCCCGCTCAAGCGGATCCACAACGACGTCCTCTGGGCGCCGGAGGGCCGGCTGGCCTACCTCGAGCACGACATCGCCCGGTGGGACGCGATGCTCTCGCCGAACCCGTACAGCACCGGCCGGTTCCGGCAGGCCTTCGGCTTCCGCGGGCCGGTGCACGAGACCGGCTACCCCCGCAACGACCTGCTCTCCAGCCCCCGGCGCGAGGAGGTGCGCGCGGCGGTGCGGGCCGGCCTCGGCATCGGTGAGGACACCCGCGTCGTCCTGTACACGCCCACCTGGCGCGACGACCTGGTCTTCGAGGGCAGCGGCGAGCGCGACTTCGACTTCCCCGTCGACCTCGGGGACTTCGCGAAGCGGCTGGGCGACGACCACGTGCTCCTGCTGCGGCTGCACAACATGGTGTCCAGCCGCCTGGAGTCCATCGAGGGACTGCCGGTGCGCGACGTCTCGTCCCACCCCGACATCCGCGACCTGTACCTGGCCGCCGACGTGCTGGTCACCGACTACTCGTCGACGATGTTCGACTTCGCGATCACCGGCCGGCCGATCCTGCTGTTCCCCTACGACCTCGCGGAGTACCGCGACCGGCTGCGCGGCTTCTACCTCGACCTCGAGGAGGTCGCGCCCGGCCCGCTGGTGACCACCAGCGGCGAGCTGGTCGACGCGATCGCCGACCTCGACGCCGTCGCGGCCGCCTCCGCCGACCGCTACCGGCGGTTCCGCGAGACCTACACCGCCCTCGAGGACGGGCACGCCACCGAGCGCGTCCTCGACCTGTTCTTCCCGCCCGGCGGTCCCGCCGGCGCGGCTGCTCCGACCCGAGGAGGGGACGACAGTGCGCTTCGCTGACCTCACGCAGACCACTCCGGCACGCAGCTTCGGGCTGCGCGCCGACCGCCCGGCTCCCCGGCCGCAGACCCGCCCCGTGCAGGTCGTCGTCCTGGCCGCCGGCATGGGCACCCGCCTGGGCCGCCCGCTGCCCAAGCCCCTGACGCCGCTGCACGACGGCCGCAGCATCCTGCAGCGCCAGCTCGACACCGTCGGGCAGGTGCTCGGCCCGGCCGTCGACGTGACCGCCGTCGTCGGCTTCCAGTGCGAGCTGGTCATGCAGGCCGCCCCCGACCTGCGCTTCGCCTACAACCCGCACTACGCGCGGACCAACACCAGCAAGAGCCTGCTGCGCGGGCTGCGCGCCACCGGCCCCGGCGGGGTGCTGTGGCTCAACGGCGACGTCGTGTTCGACGCCGCCGTCCTCGAGGCGGTCGTGCCGGCGCTGCAGGCCGACGAGAGCTTCGTGTGCGTCGACACCTCGGTGGTCGGCGACGAGGAGGTCAAGTACACCCTCGACGCCGAGGGCTGGATCGACGGGCTGTCGAAGACGGTGCAGGGCGGCCTCGGCGAGGCCGTGGGCATCAACCACGTCTCCTCGGCCGACAAGGCCCTGCTGGTCGAGCACCTGGAGGCCTGCGGCGACCAGGACTACTTCGAGCGCGGCATGGAGACGGCGATCGCCGAGGCGGGCCTGCGGTTCCGGCCGCTGGACATCTCGCGCTGGGCCGCCGTCGAGGTCGACTTCGAGGCCGACCTGGACCGCGCCAACGCGCTGTTCTCCGGCCCGCGGCCGCACCTGCACCCGGTCCCCGACGGCACCGCGTAACGGCCCCTCGAGGCAGTGGAAGCTCTCCCCACGTCCTGGGCGTCAGGACGTGGGGAGAGCTTCCACTGCCTGGGAGCGGGCGGGGTCGCGGAAGCGGCGGACCGCGCCCAGCCCCGCCACGACCAGCCCGGCGCCGCCGGCCACCAGCACGGCGACGGCGACCCGCGCGAGCACGGCCGGTCCGGCGCCGGCGACGTTGGCACTCCACAGCACGTCGACGTCGGGCAGGCCCTGCACCAGCAGCAGCCAGCCGAGCACCAGCGCGCACAGGCCGGTCACCACGCCCCGGCCGCGCCGGGCGGCGACGGCACCCAACGCGGCGACCAGCGCCGCGGTTCCCGCAGGCAGCAGCGCCGAGACGACGGCCGCGGCGTGCGAGGACACCGTCACGGGCGGCTCGGGCGTGGCCGCGGCGTGCCACAGCGCCGCGGCGGCGCCGGCGCCCAGGGCCCAGGCCAGCGGCGCGGGTGTCCGGGCGGCCAGCCCGGCCGCGGCGACGGCGGCGAGCAGCGCGGCGTACAGCGTCCAGACCAGCAGCGGCGACGGCGGTGGCTCCCAGGTGAGCTCGCCGCGGACGGTCACCGCGGTGTCCCCGTGCCGCATCGGCACCGTCCAGTCGAAGACGGTGTGCGGGTGCGACGGGTCGGCGGCGACCGCCGGCGGCAGCTGCCCCTCGCTCATCCAGTGCGTGCGGTGGTCGTGCCAGGTGTACTGCGGCTCGGTGGACACCTGCACCCACTCGGGGTCGCCCTGCGGGTCGGCGGCCGCGGGCAGCGTCACCCGGCCGTAGCGGTCGAGGTTGATGTAGGTGGCCGGGCTGGCGGCGTTGCGCCAGACGCCGTCGGGGCCGATCCGCAGGTAGGGCTCGTCGGAGTAGCCAGGCACGGTCACCTCGACGCCGGTGGTGTTGACCACCTCGAGGGCGTCGCCGAACTGCAGCACCCGCACCGACACCCCCGGCACACCCGGCCGCACCGACGTCACCCGGCCGTCGAAGTCGCTGCCGGCCGCGTCCCCACCGACGTGCGCGGTGGCGGGGCCGGCGAGCGCGAGGGCGGCGAGCACGCCGAGGACGACGACGAGCAGCCGGCCGGCCGCCCGCCGTGGACGGGCGCCGGTCACCGCGCGGCGACGGCTTCGAGGTCGCCGGCGATGTCGCGGGCGGTGTTGCCGGCGTCGAAGGCCACGTGCGCCTCGTCGTCGGGGCCGTAGAGCAGCAGCAGCGAGCTGTGCAGCCGGCCCCGGTCCTCGGCCAGCGGCACCCCGGCCGACAGCTGCGCCTGGTCGATGACCTCCTGCTCGCCGGTCAGCCCGACGAACTGGGTGGGCAGGTCGGCGTCGAACCGGTCGAGGTACTCGCCGAGCACCTGCGGGGTGTCGGCGGCGGGGTCGGTGGTGACGAAGACCACCTGCACCTGCCCGGCCAGCGCCGGGTCGACGTCGCGCAGCGCCAGGGCGACGTCGGCCATCGTCGTCGGGCAGACGTCGGGGCAGTTGGTGTAGCCGAAGAACAGCAGCGTCGGCTTCCCCGCCGTCGCCGCCGCGAAGTCGTACTCCGCGCCGGTGCTGTCGGTGAGGGTGAACGACGGCCGTTGGTAGGGATCGCGCAGGTCGATGCCGGCGTACTCGTCGCCGGGCCCCTCCAGCGTGGCGGCCGGCCCGTCGGAGGAGCCGCTGCCGTGGTCGTGGCCCTCGGCGGCCGCCGCCTGCTCGCCGTCGTCGGAGCCGCAGGCGGTCAGGCCCAGGGCAGCGGCGAGCAGCAGCGCGGCGACCCGGCCGCGGACGGGAGCGGTCACGAGGACACGGTACGTCGACCTGCGCGGTAGCCGAGGACGACGCCCGCGACGCCGACGGCCAGCGCCAGGATGGCGAGGAACAGCGCCAGCCCCGCCGGCGCGTTGCTCACCTCGCCGCCGTGGGCGTGCTCGTCGGCGGCGGCCGCGGTGTCGGTGGCGGTGGCGGTGTCGCCCGTCAGCGAGAGCACCGGCGCCGGGTACTCCGGCTCCTGGCCGTCGACGGTCGGCTCGATCCAGGCCGACTCGGTGCCGTCGCTGTAGGTCTGCACGGTCGGGAACGACAGCGTGTCGGCGTCGGGAAACGGCCCGCCGGAGAGGGAGAACTCCTGGAACTCCCCGGGGGCGATCCCGCCGCCGGGGTCGGCGCGGAACTCCACGACCGACACGTAGTCGCTGATCTGCTGGCCGTGGACGTCCACCGGTTCGGTCAGCTGCGCCGAGGTCAGCGTGACCGTCCAGCCCGGCACCGGCTGCACGCGCAGCGAGGCCAGCGCCTCGTCCTCCGGGATGGACACGCGCAGCGCCACCGTGCTGGCGGTGTCGCTCTCGTTGGGCACCCGGAAGGTCAGCTTCCCGTAGCCGCCGGCGGTGGCGTCGTCGGAGGAGACCGTCACGTGCGCCGAGGCGCCGGTGGCGAGCACGACGGACGCGACCAGGGCAGCGACGAGGGCGGTCAGGACGACGCCGGCACGGGCCAGCGGTCGCAGGACGGTGGGACGCACGGTTCTCCTCGGGTTCGGGGTGGGGCCTGATCGGGGTGGCGGTCAGCGGACCGGGACGTCGGTGCTGGCGGTGGCGGCGGTGAACTCGTCGAGCCGGACGCTGACGGCGAGGGTCCAGGTGCCGGCGCCGGGGATGCTCGCCCCGTCGGCCACCCAGTGGCCGGGGCCGGCCGGCTCCAGGTCGACGTCGAGCGGGCCGATCTCCTGCGCGGGCTCGGTGAGGGTCACCCGCAGGTCGGCGGGCTGGGTGAGCTGCCCCTCCTCGTCGAAGAGGTAGACGTGCACGGTGTTGGGCCCCGGGCGGGCCGGGTCGACCGAGAGCTGGACGCTGCCGACCTCGCCCGCGGCCGCCTGCAGCGGCAAGGTGACGTCGACCGGCTGGGACACCGCGGCGCGAGCCGGCGGGATGCCCACCAGCACCGCCGAGAGCACCAGCACGGCCGCGGCGACGGCGGCCTCGACCAGCACCGAGCGGCGCAGCGGGCCCACGTCCTCGATGGCCCCGCGGGCCTGCGCCGCCGCGCGGGTGCGGGACGCCTCGGCGACCGCGGCCTCCTCGGCGACGGCCTCCCCCGCCCCGCCCGCCAGGGCGGGCGCGGGGACCCGGCGGCGCGGGCCCGGCCGGGTCCGCGGCAGGCCCAGCTGCTGCTGCACCCACACGCGGGAGACCCCCGCGGCGGCGAGGAGCAGCAGCACCAGCGCGAGCTTGCCCAGCAGCACCCAGCCGTACGTCGTGGACACCAGCGCGACCGGCGACCCGACCTCCCGCACCGACTGGACGACGCCGGTGACCACCAGCGCGGCCACCGAGGCCGACGCCAGGCGCGACCAGCGCGGCAGGGCGGCGGCCACGTCACCGGCCTCGGTGCCGGTGCGGACCAGCCCGGTGAGCAGCGCCGTGAGCCCGCCCAGCCACAGCGCCATCGCCGCGACGTGCACGGCGGCGACCGCGGTGGCGAACACCGGCAGGGCCCCGGCGACCGGGTGCCCCACCGCCGCGGTGGTCAGGACGACGCCGCCGGCGACGGCGCCGAGCCCGGCCGTCTCCTGCGCCGTCGGGGCGCCCCCCCGGCGCCAGAGCGGCACCAGCAGCGCGGCCAGCAGCAGGGCCAGGGCGCCGCGGCCCAGGGTGGTCAGCCCGAACGACGAGCTGCCCGTGGTGGTCAGCAGCGACGGGTCGAGCAGCGAGCCGAGCCCGGCGCCGGCCGCGTAGGGGCCCTGCAGCAGGAAGGTGAGCACCGCGGCCCCGGCCACGGTGAGCAACCCGGCGGTGGTCAGCCGGCGCATCGTCCGCGACGCCCAGCCGCCGGGCCAGCACAGCACGAGGAAGGCGGGGACGCCGAGGCCCGCGGCCACGCCGGCGAACCCCAGGGCCCGGGAGGCGGGCAGCGCGGCGGCCACGAACGGGTCGACACCCGCGCCGTCGGCCACGGTGCCGGCGTCGGCGAGCTCGCCGTCGCCGACGACGAAGGCGTAGGCCCCGCTGATCGGGTGGGAGTCGGCCGAGACGATCCGGTAGGTGACGACGTAGCTGGCGTCGGGCAGGTCCGCGCGCAGCGGCACGGTCACGGTGTCGCCGTCGACCGTGGCCGCGCCGGTGTCGGCCCGCTCGCCGCCCTCGCCGATGACGCGGGCGTAGCCGGCCCCGAGGGACACGCCCTCGCTGAAGCGCAGCGTCACCTCGGCGGGCACCTCGTCGAGGCGCGCGCCCTCCCCCGGGTCGGTCGACACCAGCTCGGCGTGCGCGGCCGCGGGGCCGGCGGTGGCCACGCCCAGCCCCAGCCAGCCGGCCAGCAGGACGAGTAGCAGCAGGACCGGGCGCGCCGGGCGCGCGGTGTGGCCGGTCACGCGGTCACCCGCCCCCGGGCGACGACCGCGGCCGCCCGCCGGCTGCGCCGTCGCCAGGCGAGCACGGCGACGAGCACCACGCCGGCCAGCAGCAGCAGGTGGGCGCCGGCGCGGTCGGCGTGCACGTGCCCGGCCCGCAGGTCGCGGACGGTGACCACGGTCAGCAGCACGCCGAAGGTGAGCAGGAACGGCAGCGCCCCGGCGGCCAGCCGCGGCGCGGCGGCGACGGCGAGGAAGGCCGCGGCGACGGCGAGGTTCCACGCGCCGGTCTCGTGCGCCACGTGCACCGGGGCGCTCATCGCGGCGGTGCCGCCGGTCAGCGCCGGCCAGGCCACGCCCGCCTGCGCCACGGCCACCGCCAGCAGCGCCAGCCGCAGCGCCGACTGCACCAGCCGGGAGCGCGCCGCGGCTGCGGCCCCGGGCAGCTGCCGCGGCAGCGCGGAGAGCACCGCCGCCGTGAGATCGGGCACGTCGGGGGCCGCGACCAGCCGGGCGCGGCGGGTCACCGCACCCGCGGCGTCGGCCCAGCCGGCGCAGTCGGGGCAGCCGGCCAGGTGACGGTCGAGGTCGGCGGCGGGCATCCCGAGCGGTTCGCCGTCGAGTCGCGCCGAGACCGCCTCGCGGAACGGTGCACACTGCATGGAGAGGTAGTCGTCGCGCAGGGCCCGTCCGGTTCCCGGTACGACGGGGATCACAGCGGAGGAGTCACGTGGACGAGCTGGAGCGGGTCGCCGCGGCCGCCGTCGACGGCGACCCCCTCGCCGCCGCGACCCTGGTCCGGGCCACCCAGTCCGACGTGTGGCGGCTGTGCGCGGCCCTCGGCGACCGCGACACCGCCGACGACCTCACGCAGGAGACCTACGCCCGGGCCTTCGCCGCGCTGCACCGCTTCGCGGGCCGGTCCTCGCTGCGCACCTGGCTGCTGGCCATCGCCCGGCGGGTCTGCGCCGACGCCGTCCGCTCGCGCCGCCGGCGGCGGCTGACCCTGGTGGGCGACGACGCCGACCTCGAGGCCCTCTCCCCCGCCGACGCCGCCGACCGGGTGGGCGAGGGCGCGGCGGTCACCGACCTGCTCGGCCGGCTCGACCCCGACCGCCGCGAGGCGTTCGCGCTCACCCAGCTGCTCGGGCTCTCCTACGCCGAGGCCGCCGAGGTGGCCGGCTGCCCGGTCGGGACCATCCGCTCCCGCGTCGCGCGGGCGCGGGCCGACCTCGTCGAGGCTCTCGGAGGGGCGGTCCTGGAGGAGCCCGGCGCGGCCCGCAGGTGACCGTGCGCTGAACCACAGGTGAGCGGGTACCTATGCTGCCCGACGGCCGTACGACCGCTGATCCCGAGGCGGGCGAGCCCATCCCCGCCGATCCGGGAGTCCCCCGTGCCCTTCAGCCTGACCCCCAAGGACCAGAGCTTCTACCGGCTCTTCAGCGCCTCGGCGCAGAACCTGGTGACGGCCACCGACGTCCTCGACGAGTTCCTCCGCGAGCACACCCGCCGCACCGAGCTCGCCGACCGGCTGCGCGACCTCGAGCACGCCGGCGACCAGTCGACCCACGCGATCTTCCGGCAGCTGAACTCCAGCTTCGTGACGCCGTTCGACCGCGAGGACATCTACAGCCTGGCCAGCCACCTCGACGACGTCATGGACTTCGTCGAGGCCGCCGCCGACCTCGTCGTCCTCACCGGGCTGGGCACCCTCCCGGCCGAGATGAACCAGCAGACGGCGCTGCTGCAGCGGGCGGCGCACATCACCGCCGAGGCCATGCCGCGGCTGCAGACGCTCAAGGACCTCCCCGACTACTGGATCGAGGTCAACCGCATCGAGAACGAGGCCGACAAGCTCTACCGGCGGCTGCTCTCGCGGCTCTACAGCGGGGAGTTCGAGGCCCTGGAGGTGCTGCGCCTCAAGGAGGTGGCCGACCAGCTCGAGGAGGCCGCCGACGCGTTCGAGAAGGTGGCCAACGTCGTCGAGTCCATCTCGGTCAAGGAGTCCTGAGCTCCGTGGACCTCCGCTGATGGACGCGGCCTTCGTCGCGCTGGTCGTCATCGTCGTCGTCGCCCTGGCCTTCGACTACACCAACGGGTTCCACGACGCGGCCAACGCCATCGCCGTCGCCGTCTCCACCAAGGCCCTCACGCCCCGGGTGGCGCTGGCGCTGGCGGCGGTGATGAACCTGGTCGGGGCGCTGCTGTCCACCGAGGTCGCCAAGACCGTCGGCGAGGGCATCATCGAGGCGCCGAGCGGGACCGGTGGGCTGGAGATCGTCTTCGCCGCGCTGGTCGGGGCGATCGCGTGGAACCTGATCACCTGGTACTTCGGGCTGCCCTCGTCGTCCTCGCACGCCCTCATCGGCGGCCTGGTGGGCGCCGCGCTGGCCGCGGCCCACGACGTCCAGTGGCTGGGCGTCGTCGACAAGGTCGTCATCCCGATGGTGGTCTCGCCGCTGGTCGGCTTCGCTCTCGGCTACCTGTTCATGCTCGCCATCCTGTGGACCTTCCGGCGGGCCAACGTCACCCGCGCCAACCGCGGGTTCCGCTACGCGCAGATCGCCAGCTCCGCCACCATGGCGCTCGGCCACGGCCTGCAGGACGCGCAGAAGACGATGGGCATCATCACGCTGGCGCTGTTCACCGCCGGGGAGATCGACAGCTTCGACGTGCCGCTGTGGGTCGTGCTCGCCGCGGCCGCCGCGATCAGCGCCGGCACCTACGCCGGCGGCTTCCGCATCATGCGGACGCTGGGCCGGCGGATCATCCAGCTCACCCCGGCCGGCGGCTTCGCCGCCCAGACGGTGGCCTCCAGCGTCATGGTCACCACGGCCACGGTCTTCGCCGTCCCGGTGTCGACGACGCACATCACGACCACCTCGATCATGGGCGTGGGGGCCACCCGCCGGCTGTCGGCCGTGCGCTGGGGGGTGGCCGGCAACATCGTCGTCGCGTGGATCGTCACGCTGCCCGCCGCGGGCGCCGTGGCGGCGCTGGCCTACCTGATCACCGACCTCGTCGTGGGCTGACGCGAGGGCTCCGACCCCGTGACCAGGCCACTCCGGGGCGCATTCGTCCCATCTCCACCGATCTGGTAGACATACCGCCCATGGCGGCGACCGTGGTGCTCCTCGTGGGGCGCATCCACGTCGACCTGCTGCGCATCTGCACCGCCGCCTGTCCGGGCCGCTGACCTCCCGCGCCGTCCCCCGGCGCCTCCTCCGCCCCTCCCGCCGCGAGGGCGCGCTGCCGCGCGCCCCGGCGTCCCCTCCTGGAGTCAGCCCCCGTGAAGACGTTGATCCTGCTCGCCCTCGCCGGCCTCGGCGCCCAACTCGTCGACGGCAGCCTCGGCATGGCCTACGGCGTCACCTCGACGACGCTGCTGCTGGCCTTCGGCACCAACCCAGCCGCCGCCTCGGCGACCGTCCACTTCGCCGAGATCGGCACGACCCTCATGTCCGGCGCCGCGCACTGGCGGTTCGGCAACGTCGACTGGAAGGTCGTCGCGAAGGTCGGCATCCCCGGCGCCGTCGGCGCCTTCGCCGGCGCCACCGTGCTGTCGAACCTCTCCACCGAGGTCGCCGCCCCGGTGATGTCGCTGATCCTGCTGACGCTCGGCGTCTACCTGCTCGTCCGGTTCACCCTGCGCGGCATCGACCGCCGCAACCTCGGCAAGCCCGTCCGCAAGCGCTTCCTCGGGCCGCTGGGCCTGGTGGCCGGCTTCGTCGACGCCACCGGCGGCGGCGGCTGGGGCCCGGTCGGCACGCCGGCGCTGCTGGCCAGCGGCCGGCTGGAGCCGCGCAAGGTCATCGGCTCGATCGACACCTCCGAGTTCCTCGTCGCGCTGGCGGCCAGCCTCGGCTTCCTGCTCGCCCTCGGCTCGCAGGGCGTCAACTGGACCTGGGCGCTGGGGCTGCTGGCCGGCGGCCTGGTCGCCGCGCCGATCGCCGCCTGGCTGGTGCGGCACGTGCCGCCGCGGCTGCTCGGCTCGCTGGTCGGCGGGATCATCGTGCTGACCAACACCCGCACGCTGCTGCGCAGCGACTGGATCGACGCCTCCGACCCGGTGCGCTACGCGGTCTACGCGCTGCTCTACGCGGTCTGGGCCGCCGCGGTCGTGCACTCCTACCGCCAGTACCGCAAGGACCGGGTGCAGGAGTCGGCCGACGCCCTGGCCGCCGAGGCCGCGCGCCTGGCCGAGGAGGAGCGGCACCGGCTGCACGCCCCCGACGCGGCCGACGTCGCCGACCTGGAGCGCAGCCTGCGCGCCGGCCGCCCGGCCGACCCCCGCGACTGAGGCGGTCCGCCACGATCAGGTGACCTGATCGTGGGGCGTCCTCCCGCACGTCCCACCGTGAGGGAGGACGCCGCACGATCAGGGACCCTGATCATCGCGGGGCCAGCAGGGCGGCCTCCAGGTCCGCGGGGAGGCCGGGCTCGGGCAGGCCGTGCGGGGTGGGCAGCCGAACCGGGTCGCGCTGCAGCCAGGCCCAGGTGTCGGCGACCGTCTCGCGCACCGGGCGGCTGGGCAGGCCGAGCTCGCGGGCGCGGGCGGTGCCGACGTCCCACGCCGTGCCCGCCATCTCCCGCGGCAGCCACAGCGGCAGGTGCAACCACGGCTCGACGCCGGCGGCCAGCAGCTCCTCCTCCGGCACCGGCACGAGGTCGGCGTCGCTGCCGGTGACCTCGCGGCAGGTGCGCAACAGCTCCCCCAGGGTCGTCATCCCGGCCGGGCCGGTGGCGTTGACCGGGCCGTCCACCCCCTGCTCGGCCATCGCCACCAGCCAGCCGGCGAGGTCGCGGACGTCGACCAGCGCGATCGGCTGGTCGAGCGCGTCCGGGACGACGACCCGCCCGCCGCGGGCGATGCGCTCGAGCCACCACGGCAGCCGCCGCACGTTGTCGTGCGGGCCGACGATCAACCCCGCCCGCGCGGTGAGGAAGCGGCCTGGGACGGCGGCGGCCAGGACCCGCTCGGCGTGCGCCTTGACCGGCCCGTACTCGTCGTCGTCGGTGTCCCAGGTCGGCTGCCGCTCGTCGGGGACCGGCCCCGGCGGCCAGGTCGAGTAGGCGTTGAGGCTGCTGACGAAGGCGTAGCCGCGGACGCCGGCGCCGCCCAGGGCCGCGGCGGCGTTCGCGGCGGCGGCGCGGGTCTGGCAGGAGGTGTCGACCACCAGCTCCGGGACCCAGCCGTCCAGGGCGCGGGGCAGGGCGCCGGAGTCGTCCCGGTCGCCGTGCAGAGCCCGCACCCCGTCCGGGGGCCGGCCGGTGACGCCGCGGGTGAAGGTGGCCACCTCGTGACCGCGGTCGAGCGCCGCCGTCGTCACGTGCCGGCCGAGGAAGGCGGTGCCGCCGAGGACCAGGAGTCGCACGGGCCCAGCTCAGTGCAGGCCGGCCGCCCCGTCCAGCCGGTTCACCGACGGCGCAAGCGGGCTCAGACCGCGCGGGTGGCGGGCAGGCCGGGCACCTGCGGCAGGGGCTGGGACCGGGCGGCGGCGAGCACCATCTGCGGGGAGCGCGGCAGCCCGCGGCGGGTGCACAGTCGCAGCGCCCGCACGCCGGTGATGACGTCGGTCTCCGGCGGGACGACCAGCAGGTCGGCGACCTGGTTCCCGCCGGCCCAGCTCAGGCACACCACGCCCGGGTCCATGCTCCGGAAGCCGCCGGTGCGCACGACCCGGCCGTCGACGACGATCTTGCGCGGCGCCGGCAGCCACGGCTCGAGCGCGTGGGTGAAGCGCTCGACCCGCACCCCGCGCCGGTCGAGGGCGGCCACCAGCTCGGGCACCTCGACGGCGAGGTCGCGGCTGCGCGGGAACCAGGCGCCGTCGAAGGCGTTCTCCCCCGACCCGGCGTCCGCCCGCAGGCTCACGCGGACGTCGATCCCGCCGCGGAACCCCTCCGGTCCCCACACCCCCTGGGTCATGTGCCGTCCCGCCTCCCGCTCAGCGTGCCCCGGGCCCGCGTCCGGGCCCGGAGCACCGACCGTAGGTCGGCGGGTCGGCGCCTCCCGGCGAGCCCGCACCCGGCCTGTCGAGCACGCGCGGCCCGTCGTCACGACCGGTCACGCACCGGTCACGACGCCCCGGTCACGACCCGGCGGGCTCAGCGGCCCAGCTCGAACACCGTGGTGCTCTCGTACACCTCGCCCGGGCGCAGCACCGTGGACGGGAAGTCCGGCCGGTTGGGCGAGTCGGGGAAGTGCTGGGTCTCCAGCGCGACGCCGTCGCCCTGCCGGTAGACGCGGCCGCCGGTGCCCACCAGCGTGCCGTCGAGGGCGTTGCCCGAGTAGACCTGCAGGCCCGGCTCGGTGGTGAGGACCCGCAGCGTCCGGCCACCGACCGGGTCGCGCAGCAGCGCCGCCTGCCGCAGCGTCCCGCCGTCGGCGTCCCCGCGGTCGAGCACATAGTTGTGGTCGTAGCCGTGCCCGTGCAGCAGCTGCTCGTCGGCCTCGCGGATGCGCGCGCCGATCGGGGTGGGACGGCGGAAGTCGAACGGCGTGCCCGCCACCGGAGCGATGGCGCCGGTGGGGACGAGCGCCGCGTCGACCGGCGTGTAGCCGCTCGCGTCGACCTGCAGCTCGTGGCCGTGGACGTCGCCGGAGCCCTCCCCGGCGAGGTTCCAGTAGGTGTGCTGCGTCAGGTTGACCACGGTCGGGGCGTCGGTGGTCGCGCGGTAGTGCACGGTCAGCCGCGTCGCGCCGTCGAGGCGGTAGGTGACCGCGGTGGTCAGCGTGCCGGGGAAGCCCTGGTCGCCGGCCTCGCTGACCAGCTCCAGCCGCAGCGCCGCGGCAGCGTCGTCGCTGACGTCGGTGACCGTCCAGACCCGGTCGGAGAAGCCGACGGGGCCGCCGTGCAGCGTGTTGGACCCCTGGTTGACCGGCAGCCGGTACGTCTCGCCGTCGAGGGTGAACCGCCCCTGCGCGATGCGGTTGCCGAAGCGGCCGACGAGCGCGCCGAAGTAGGGGTCGTCGGCGGAGAGGTAGCCCGCGAGGTCGGGGAAGCCGAGGACGACGTCCGCGACCTCACCGGCGGCGTCGGGCACCTCGAGGCTCTGGACGACGCCGCCGTAGCCGAGCACCCGCAGCGTCGCCTCGCCGGAGGTCAGCGTCCAGCGCTCCACAGGGGTGCCGTCAGGGGTGGTCCCGAAGGGCTCGACGGTGGCGGGCACCGCCCGACGCTAGGGAGGACCCGCGGGTGTGTCAAAGCGGCGCGACGCCCCAGGCGCGGGTGCACCCGGGGCGTCGTCGTCAGGACTCGGTCAGGAGCCGGTCACGGCTTGGGCTTGCGGTTCTTCGCCTTGCCGCGCTCGTTCTGGTCGAGGATCACCTTGCGCACGCGGACGGCGGCCGGCGTCACCTCGACGCACTCGTCCTCGGCACAGAACTCCAGCGCCTGCTCGAGGTTGAGGATCCGCGGCGGGATGAGCCGCTCGAGCTCCTCGGCGGTCGAGGACCGCATGTTGGTGAGCTTCTTCTCCTTGGTGATGTTGACGTCCATGTCGTCGGGGCGGGAGTTCTCGCCGACGATCATGCCCTCGTACACCTCGGTGCCGGGCGCGACCATCATCGAGCCGCGCTCCTGCAGCGAGAACATCGCGTACGACGTCGCCACGCCCTGCCGGTCGGCCACCAGCGATCCGGTGGGCCGGGCGCGCATGTCGCCCAGCCACGGCTCGTAGCCCTCGAGGTTGTGGTTGAGGACGCCGGTGCCGCGGGTCTCGGTGAGGAACTCGGTGCGGAACCCGATGAGGCCGCGGGACGGGACGACGTACTCCATCCGCGCCCAGCCGGTGTCGTGGTGCACCAGGTTCTCCATGCGTCCGCGGCGAGCGGCCAGCGCCTGGGTGAGCGTGCCGACGTACTCGCCGGGGGTGTCGATGGTGACCCGCTCGACCGGCTCGTGCAGCGTGCCGTCGATGACCTTGGTGACCACCTGCGGGCGGCCGACGGTCAGCTCGAACTCCTCGCGGCGCAGCTGCTCGACGAGGATGGCCAGCGCCAGCTCGCCGCGGCCCTGCATCTCCCAGGTGTCCGGGCGCTCGGTGGGCAGCATGCGCACCGAGACGTTGCCGACCAGCTCCTGGTCGAGGCGGTTCTTGATGAGCCGGGCGGTGAGCTTCTTGCCCGAGCGGCCGGAGATCGGCGAGGTGTTGATGCCGATGGTGATCGAGATCGACGGCTCGTCGACGGTCAGCGGCGGCAGCGGGCGCGGGTCGTTGGGGTCGGCGAGGGTGTCGCCGATCATGACGTCCTCGATGCCGGCGATGGCGACGAGGTCGCCGGGGCCGGCGCTCTCGGCCGGGGTGCGGGTGAGGCCCTCGGTCATGAGCAGCTCGGTGATCTTGACGTTCTTCACCGTGCCGTCGGTGCGGCACCAGGCGACGGTCTGGCCGTTCTTCATCGTGCCGGAGTGGATGCGCAGCAGCGCCAGCCGGCCGAGGTAGGGCGAGGCGTCGAGGTTGGTGACCTGCGCGCGCAGCGGCTCCTCGGCGTCGTAGGTCGGCGCCGGGATGGTCTCCAGCAGCGTCTCCACCAGCGGGGCGAGGTCGGGGCTGTCCGGGCTCTCGCCGTCGGCGGGCCGGGTGAGCGAGGCCTGCCCGGTCTTGCCGTTGGAGTAGACGATCGGGAACTCGAGGGCGTCGGTGCCCAGGCCGTTGTCCTCGAGCAGCTCCATGAACAGCTCGTAGGTCTCGTCGACGACCTCGGCGATGCGCGCGTCGGAGCGGTCGGTCTTGTTGACCACGAGGATGACCGGCATCCCCTTGCCCAGCGCCTTGCGCAGCACGAAGCGGGTCTGCGGCAGCGGGCCCTCGGAGGCGTCGACGAGCAGGACGACGCCGTCGACCATGGACAGGCCGCGCTCGACCTCACCGCCGAAGTCGGCGTGGCCGGGGGTGTCGACGATGTTGACCGTGACCGGGTTGCCCTCGGCGTCGGCCAGCCGGATGGCGGTGTTCTTGGCGAGGATGGTGATGCCGCGCTCGCGCTCGAGGTCCATCGAGTCCATGACGCGGTCCTGCGTGGAGTCGTTGTCCGTCCCCTCGCCCTTGGCGCGGCCGAGCGCACCGGCCTGGCGGAGGAGGGCGTCGACCAGGGTGGTCTTGCCGTGGTCGACGTGGGCGATGATCGCCACGTTGCGCAGGTCGTCGCGGGTGGGCATGCGGAAGGGCACCTCGGGGAGAGTCAGGGGGGATCCCGCGGCGGCGGCGCACGCGGTACCACTGGTAACGGCCGCCGGGGTCGCGACCTTCCCACCCACCTTAGGGGCTCAGCGGACGACGACCGGCCGCTCCGGGCGGTCTGCCACCGCGTACGTCACCCCCGCGGCGGTGATCGTGACCAGACTCACCGCCCGGACGGGGTCAGGCGCTCCTCCAGCTCGGCCCGCAACCGGTCGGCGGAGTGCAGCCGCCTGCGCTCCCGCGCCCCGCCGAGGACGCCGGCGAGCGCCAGGCCGACGACGAGGAGCAACGCCCCGTCGCCCGGCCCCCGCGGGAGGAGCGTGGTGGCGGCGACCAGCAGCGCCGCGAGCGCCAGGACGCTGGGCACGCCGGTCCGGCTCAGCAGGAGCCGCTGCCGCTCGGCCGTGAGCCGCTCGAGCCACTCGCCGTCGGCCCCCGCCGGCAGGGCGCCCCCGGCGACCGCCCGGCCGACCGCGGCCCGCTGCCGGGCGGCGGCCGACAGCCGCAGCTGGACGGCGGTGCCCAGCCCCGCTCCCGCCGTGACGAGCACCCCGGAGAGGAGGACCTGCCGCCAGCTCCACGTCTCGCCGAACCCCAGCACGTCGAACGCCTCGAGCAGCGGGCCGAAGGCGACCCCGACGACCAGGACCGGCCCGAGGGCCTCCGTCAGCAGTCCCCGCTCCCCCGGCGTCCGCACGCCGTCAGCGTGGCGGACACCGCGCGGCGGCGCCATCGGGATCAGGGCGTGAGCTGCTCGCGGTCGGCCACCGCGTACGCGACCCCCGCGGCGGCGACCGTCACGAGGCCGACCGCGAGCCAGGCCGGCAGGCCGGCGCCGAGGGCGAGCACGTGGGCCAGGACGAAGGCGCCGACGTAGAGCGCGCCGAGCCCGAGGGCGACCGCCCAGCCGCGCCGCTGGACCCACAGGTACCCCGCGACCAGCCCGCCCGCGGCGAACACCGCGCCACCGAGTGCCCGGATGCCGGTGCCCTGGGCGACGCCGAAGCCCGCCGCCAGCCCGATGGCGACAGGGACGGCGGAGGACAGCCGGGTGCGGGCACGGGTCAGCAGCGACGTCGTCATGCCCCGAGTCTCCCCCGCTCCCGGCCCGTGCCGGTCCTTGCGAGGGTGAGGGGGTGACCACGACGCGGATGCTGTCCTCCGACGACGCCCCGGTCCTCGCGCGCATCGCCCGGGAGGACCGCGACTTCCTCGCGCCCTGGGAACCCCTGCGCGACGAGCGCTGGGCGACGGAGGCCGGCCAGCGCGAGGAGATCCGGTCGGTGCTCGAGCAGCACCGGCTGGGTCTGCGGGTGCCGCACGTGGTCCTCGACGACGACGGGGCGGTGGTCGGCCGGGTCAGCCTCAACAACGTCGTCCGCGGCGCCTTCCAGTCGTGCAGCCTCGGCTACTGGATCCGGTCGGCGGCCAACGGCCGGGGACACGCCACGGCCGCGGTGCGGGCCGCGCTGGCGGTGGCCTTCGGCGAGCTCGGGCTGCACCGGGTGGAGGCCGGCACCCTGGTGCACAACGTCGCCTCGCAGCGGGTGCTGGAGCGCACCGGGTTCACCCGCTACGGGCTGGCGCCGCGGTACCTGCGCATCGCCGGCCGCTGGCAGGACCACGTGCTCTTCCAGCTGCTGGACCCGGCGGCGCCGTAGCGCCGGAGCTCCGCGGCGCCGCGGCCCGCGGTCACCCGGCCGGCTGCGGGGTCTTCGGGAGGAGCAGGGCGGCGACCCAGCCCACCAGGGCGAAGGCACCCACCACCACGATGGCGGTCAGGAACGGCGCGTGCCCGCCCGCCGTCGCGGCGACCAGCACCGAGCCGGCGATGGCCACACCCAGCGACGAGCCGAGGTTGGACACGCTGCGCGACACCCCGGAGATGTCCCCCTGCTCCTGCTCCGGCCAGGCCGACTGGACCACGTTCACCGACGCGGTGAGCATCGCGCCCACGCCGAACCCCATGAGGAAGAGGCCGGGCCAGAAGGTCCACACGGCGGAGTCCACCCGGGCCAGCGCCAGCAGCAGGACGAGCCCGACGACCGTGCACGTGAAGCCGGCGCGGATCAGCAGTCGCTGCGGGTGCCGGCTGGCCATCCGCTGGGCCGCCGCGGAGGAGATCAGGATGCCGATCGTGGCCGGCACCAGCATCAGCCCGGTCTGGATGGCGTCGTACCCGCGCTCCTGCTGGAGGAACACCGAGATGACGAAGAACGAGCCCTGCATGACCAGCCACTGGACGGTCTGCGTGACCAGGCCGAGGTTCGACGTCCGGTTGCGGAACAGGCGGACCGAGACCAGCGGGGCGCGGCCGCCGCGCTCCCGGGCGCGGGCGTGGCCGAAGAACGCGGCCAGCACCAGCACACCGGCGGCGACGAGCGCCCAGACCCGGGCGTTCGTCCAGCCGTGGGTGTTCGTCTGCAGGATCCCGAACACGACG
This sequence comes from Geodermatophilus sp. SYSU D00814, assembly GCF_054050055.1. Classification (NCBI taxonomy): domain Bacteria; kingdom Bacillati; phylum Actinomycetota; class Actinomycetes; order Geodermatophilales; family Geodermatophilaceae; genus Geodermatophilus; species Geodermatophilus sp. SYSU D00814. Next base: position 60,626 of record NZ_JBJGYP010000002.1, on the reverse strand, counting down.
AGGAAGAGCCCGGCCGCGGACAGGACGGCGCCGAGGAGGTCGAACGGGGGGCGCCGGTCGGGCAGCGGCGGGTCGTCGATCCGCCGGGCGAGGAGCGCGACCAGGGCCACGACGAGCGCCTGGAGCACGAACGACGCCCGCCAGCTGACGTAGGCGGTGACCAGCCCGCCGATCAGCGGCCCGGCGGCCGCACCCAGCCCCGCCGCGCCGCTGATCACGCCGAACCACTTGGCGCGCGTCTTCACGTCGTCGAACAGGACCGTGACGAGGATGTAGATCGGCGGGATGAGCAGCGCCGAGCCCACGCCCTCGAGCAGGGCGTAGCCGACGGTGAGCAGACCGAGTCCCGGCGCCATGGCGGCGAGCAGCGCGCCCGCCCCGTAGATCCCCAGACCCAGGAGGAAGCAGGACTTGCGGCCCCAGAGGTCGGTGAGCTTGCTGCCCGGGATCATCAGCGCGGCCATCGTCAGCGTGAACAGGGTGATGGTCGTCTGGATCCCGGCGACGTCGGTGCCGAGGTCGTCGGCGATCGTGGTGATCGCCACGTTCATGTTCGACGCGGCGTAGCTGGCGATGAACTGGGCGAGCGCCAGGGGCAGGACGGCCGCACGGGCCGTCGCGGCGGTGCGCGTGGTCGCGGTCATGGCGGGGCGTCGTCCTCCGGCCGGGCGGAGCGGGCGCCGCCCATCGTCGGCGCGGCCGCGGCCGGCGACCTCCCCCGAAGTGGACGAACCGGCGGCCGCCATCGCGCAGCCCGGGGGCCCGGCGCCGCCGCCGGACGATCAGGTGACCTGATCGTGCTGCGTCCTGCCTCACCGCCGGCCGTGCGGGAGGACGCGCTGCGGTGAGCCAGGACGCGCGCGAGCCAGGACGTGCGAGGGCCCCGGACGAACGCGTCGTCCGGGGCCCTCGGTGGTCCCGTCCCAGGGGACGGAGTTCTCGACTAGGCGGTGCGGAGCACGGCCTCGATCTCGAGCTCGATGTCGATCTTGTCGCCCACGACGACGCCGCCGCCGTCCATCGGCATGTCGATGTCGACGCCGAACGCCTTGCGGGAGATGGAGGTCTTGGCGCTGAAGCCGGCGCGGGTGCCGCCGTAGGCGTCGGGGCCGAAGCCGTTGACCTCGAGGCGCAGGGTGACGGGCTTGGTGATGCCCTTGATCGTCAGGTCGCCCTCGACGGACCAGTCGTCCCCGTCCGCGACGACGCGGGTGGAGCGGAAGGTCATGACGGTGTGGTTGCCGACGTCGAAGAAGTCCGCGGAGCGGATGTGCGCGTCGCGCTGCTCCTGGCGGGTGTCGATCGAGTCCATGTCGATGGTCGCGGTGACCGACGACCGGGCCGGGTCCTCGGCGGTGACGAGCTCGCCGGAGAACTCGGTGAAGTAGCCGCGGACCTTGCTCACCATCATGTGGCGGACGGAGAAGCCGACGGTCGAGTGCGCGGCGTCGATGTCCCAGGTGCCGGCGACGTAACCGGGGATCTGGACGGCGGTGGTGCTGGTCATGTTCAGGACTCCTTGTAGTTGAACGCTTGACGTTCGCCGCCTGGAGCATAGTTGAGCGCTTGATTATTCCGCCAGTACCCTGGAGGACATGACCACCGACGTGTCCTCCCGCACACCGCGGCCGGAGCACGGGGAGACGCGCTGGCTCGACGCCGAGGAGCAGCGGGCCTGGCGCGCCTGGCTCTACAGCACCCAGCTGCTGGCCGACCGGCTCGACCGCGAGCTGACCCGCGCGACCGGCATCCCGCACACCTACTACGAGATCCTCGTCCAGCTGTCGGAGACCCCCGGGCGCCAGATGCGGATGAGCGAGCTCGCCGACCGCTGCCTGTCCTCCCGCAGCCGCCTGTCGCACGCCGTCTCCCGCCTGGAGGAGCGCGGCTGGGTCCGCCGCCAGGAGTGTCCCGAGGACGGCCGCGGCCTGCTCGCCGTGCTCACCGACGAGGGCTTCGCCGCCCTGGAGGCCGCCGCCCCGGTGCACGTGGAGGGCGTGCGGACCCACCTGTTCGACCAGCTCTCCCCCCAGCAGGTCGCCGCGATGCGCGACATCGGCGAGACCCTGCTGCGCCACCTCGACCCCTCCTGACCCCTCCTGACACTCCGCCCGGAGGACGAGCGGCGGGTCCTCCCCCGGGTGGACGACGGGCGCACCCGCGCTGCCTAGGGTCGGCGCCGATGGACCAGCGCCTCCCCCTCGAGCGGCTCTCGGCGACGCTGCGCTCACGGCCCTTCCCCGTCGACGTCGCGATCACCGCCACGCTGGCCCTGCTCGTCGTGGTCTCCTTCGGCGGCGGCGGCGGCGTCGGGTCGGGTGAGGGTCCGGCCCTCCTCGTCAGCCTCCTGCTGGTGACCCCCCTGGCCTGGCGCCGCCGCTCCCCGGTCGCCGCGGCGGCCGCGGTCACCGCGGCTGGACTGCTCGAGCTGGCGCTGGTGGAGGTGTTCCTGCCGGCCAACGTCGCGGCACTGGTGATGGTGCACGCGCTGGCCGCCTACGCGCCGCGGTGGGCCGGCCGCGCCGGACTGGTGCTCGGGCTCGCCGGCGCCGTCCTCGCCGCGGCGCGCTACTACGCCGCCGACCTCGGCGAGACCTTCCTCGTGCCCGCCGCCTCCATCGCCGTGGCGGTGGTGGCCGCCTGGGCGCTGGGCGACCTGCGCCGGGCACGCCTCGCGGAGCTGTCCGGGCTGGCCGAGCGGGCCCGGCTGCTGGAGGTCGAGCGCGACCAGGAGATGCGGCTGGCCGCCACCGCCGAGCGGGCACGGATCGCCCGCGAGATGCACGACGTCGTCGCGCACTCCCTGTCGGTGGTCATCGCGCAGGCCGACGGCGGGCGCTACGCCGGGCGGGCCGACCCCGCGGCCGCCACCGGCGCCCTCGAGGCGATCGCCGCCACCGGCCGCCAGGCGCTCACCGACATGCGCGCGCTGCTCGGCGTGCTCCGCGACGGCGCCGCCGAGCAGTACGCCCCGCAGCCCGACGTCGCCGCCGTCCCCGAGCTCGTCGACGACGTCCGGGCCAGCGGGCTCGACGTCGACCTGCTGGTGGAGGGCGAGCCGCGGCCCATGGCCGCCGGTCCGCAACTGGCCGCCTACCGGATCGTGCAGGAGTCGCTGACCAACGTGCTCAAGCACGCCGGCCCCGGGGTGCGGGCCTGGGTGCGGCTGCACTGGCGGCCGGACTCCCTCGAGCTGTCGGTGCTCGACGACGGTCGCGGCGCGGCGGCCGCGGTGGCCGGCGAGGCGGCCGCGGGCGACGGGCAGGGGCTGCGCGGCATGCAGGAGCGGGCGCAGCTGCACCGCGGTCGGGTGGAGGCCGGCCCCCGCGCCGGCGGCGGCTGGCGGGTGCACGCCGTCCTGCCGATCGGCGGCGCGCGGTGATCCGGGTGGTCCTGGTCGACGACCAGCAGATGGTGCGCGCGGGCTTCCGCATGGTCATCGACTCCCAGCCCGACCTCACCGTCGTCGGGGAGGCCGGCGACGGCGAGGCGGCGGTGCGGCTGCTGGAGCGCACGGCGGCCGACGTCGTGCTGATGGACGTGCGCATGCCGGGCACCGACGGCATCGAGGCCACCCGCCGGGTCACCGCGCTGCCCGACCCGCCGCGGGTGGTCGTGCTCACCACCTTCGACCTCGACGAGTACGTCGTCGCCGCGATCGGCGCGGGGGCCAGCGGCTTCCTGCTCAAGGACGCGCCGCCGGAGGAGATGCTCGACGCGGTGCGCACCGTGCACGCCGGCGACTCGGTGATCGCGGCCAGCTCCACCCGCCGGCTGCTGCAGCACGTGGCGCCCCTGCTGCGCGGCGCGGCCCCGGCGACCGTCGGCGGCGGTGCGGAGCTCGCCGACCTGACCCCGCGCGAGCGCGAGGTGCTCGTGCAGATGGCGCTCGGCGCCACCAACACCGAGATCGCCGGGCGGCTGTTCGTCAGCGAGGCGACGGTGAAGACCCACGTCGGCCGGGTGCTGGCCAAGACCGGCTCGCGCGACCGCGTGCAGGCCGTCGTCCTCGCCTACCGGACCGGGCTGGTCTCCCCCGCCGACCTCCTCCGCGACGCCTGAACCCCCGGGCACTTCCGCGGAAGTGCCCGCCCTTCCCCGCGCACTTCCGCGGAAGTGCACGCATGTCCCGGGCACTTCCGCGGACGTGCCCGTACGACCGGCGGATGACGGCGGGATCACCTCCGGGTCCGACGCGGGAGGACGGGCCGGACGGCGAGGGTCCCTGCGTCCCCAGAACCGATCCGCGGAGGTCCCCCGTGTCCGTCCCCGTCATGACCGTGCCCGGCGAGCCGCCGGCGCCGGTGTCGTCTGCCGCCGTCCGGGCCACCGGGCTGACCAAGGTGTACGGCTCGGGCGATGCCCGGGTCCTCGCCCTCGACGGCGTGGACGTCGACTTCGCCCGCGGCGGGTTCACCGCGATCATGGGCCCGTCCGGCTCGGGCAAGTCGACGCTCATGCACTGCCTGGCCGGCCTCGACACCGCCACCGACGGGCAGGTGTTCCTCGGCGGCACCGAGCTGACCCGGCTGCGCGACGACGAGCTGACCCGGCTGCGCCGCGAGCGCATCGGCTTCGTCTTCCAGGCGTTCAACCTGCTGCCGGTGCTCGACGCGCGGGAGAACGTGGTGCTGCCGATGCAGCTGGCCGGCCGCCGCCCCGACCCCGCCTGGTTCGACGCCGTGATCGCCCGCCTCGGCCTGCGCGAGCGGCTGCGGCACCGTCCCGCCGAGCTCTCCGGCGGCCAGCAGCAGCGGGTGGCCATCGCCCGGGCGCTGCTGCCCCGCCCCGACGTCGTCTTCGCCGACGAGCCCACCGGCAACCTCGACTCCCGCGCCGGCGCGGAGGTGCTGGACCTGCTGCGCAGCAGCGTCCGCGAGACCGGGCAGACCGTCGTCATGGTCACCCACGACCCGACCGCGGCCTCCTACGCCGACCGCGTCGTGCTGCTCGCCGACGGGCGCCTCGCCGGCGAGATCGAGCGGCCCACCGCCGCGTCCGTGCTCGACGCGCTGCGCGGGCTCGGGGGCTGACCGGTGCTGTCCACCACCCTGGCCGGCCTGCGCGCGCACCTGCCGCGCCTGGTCGCCTCCTGCGTGGCCGTCGTGCTGGCCGTCGCCTTCGTCGTCGCCACGCTCGTGCTCAACGAGACCACCCGCAGCACGGTGCTGACCGCCGCCGGCGCCCGGTACGTCGGTGCGGACGCCGTCGTCACCTCCGAGGACGGCAGCTCGCTGCTCGACGAGCTGCCCGTCCTCACCGCGCTGGACGGCGTCCGCGCCGTCGCCCCGGAGTGGCAGACCTCGGTGCAGGCGGTCGCACCGGGCCGCACCGGGGTGCAGTACCTGGTCGTGGGCGCGGTCGCCGAGGACCCCGCGCTGCGGTGGCAGCGGCTCGCCGACGGCGCACCGCCGGACGGGCCCGGCGAGGTGGCCGTCAGCGAGCGCGTCGGCGCGGACGTCGGCGACGTGCTGCAGGTGTCCGCGACCAGCGCCGACGGCACCGGGACCGCCACCGCGGTCACCGTCACCGGCGTCGTCGACCTCGGCGGCGACCCCGAGGCGGGCCTGTACGGCCGGGCCTGGGCCACCCCCGCGCAGGCGCAGGCGTGGGGCGCGGTGGACCCGACCGAGCTGCGGGTCGCCGGCAGGCCCGGAACCGACCCGCAGGTGCTGGTCGACGCCGTCACCACCGCCCTCCCCGGGCCGGGGCTGACCGTGCGCACCGGCACCGGGCAGGCCGAGCACCGCGCCGGGTCGATGCTCGGCAACGCGACCGCCCTCGCCGCGGTGCTGCTGGTCTTCGGCACCGTCGCCGTGCTCGTCGCGGGACTGGTCATCGCCAACACCCTCGCCGTCCTGCTCGCCCAGCGGACCCGGGAGCTGGCGCTGCTGCGCTGCGTCGGCGCCACGGCGCGGCAGGTGCGCCGCGGCGTGCTGGTCGAGGCCGCGCTCACCGGGCTCGCCGCCTCGCTCGTCGGGGTCGGGGCCGGGATCGGGCTGGCCGGGGCGGTGTCCGCGCTGGCCGGGGGCGTCGAGTCCCCCGTTCCGCTGTCGGGCCTGTCGGTGCCGCTCACCGCCGTCCTCGCCGGCCTGGCGGTGGGCACGCTGACCACCCTGCTGGCCGCCGTCGCGCCGGCCCGCGCGGCGACCCGGGTCGCGCCGCTGGCCGCGATGCGCCCGCTGGACCCGGCGCCGCTGCGCACCCGCCCGGGACTCGCGCGGCTGGTGCTCGGGCTGCTGCTGCTCCTGCCCGGGGCGGCCGTGCTCGCCCTCGGCGTCGCGGTGTCGAGCGTGTTCGTGGCGCTGCCCGGCGGGGCGGCCAGCTTCCTCGGCGTCGTGCTGCTCGGCCAACGGGTGCTGCCGCCGGTGGTGCGCGCCGCGGGCGGCCTGGTGGCCCGCGTGGGCGGGGCGCCCGCCCGGCTGGCGGCCGGCAACGCCACCCGCAACCCCCGGCGGACGGCGGCGACGGCGACCGCGCTGCTCATCGGCGTGACGCTCACCACTGCGATGGTGGTCGGCACCGCCTCCACCCGGGCCACGGCGACCGCGGGGCTGGCCGCGCAGTACCCCGCCGACGTCGTCGTCGAGGGGTCCTCCGGCGAGCTGCCCGCCACCCTGCTGGGCCGGCTGGAGGGCCTCGACGGCGTCACGCGCGGGACCGCGCTCGCCGTCGCCGAGGTCGCCGGACCCGACGGCCAGCCGTGGACGGTCCGCGCCGTCGACCCGGCGACCGCCGTGCCGACCCTGCGGTCGACCGCCGACACCCCGCTGCCCGCGCCCGGCGAGGTGCTCCTCCCCGGGTGGCTGGCCCGCTCCTGGTCGGTCACCGGGGGCGAGTCGGTGGAGCTCACCGGGGACGGCCGGGCGCTGTCGCTGCGGGCCCGGGTGACCGGCGACGACACGCCGGTGCTGCTGACCACCGGCGACCTCGCGGTGCTGGCCCCCGGGGCCGCGGTCGGCCAGCTGTGGCTGCGGCTCGACGACGCCGGCGCGGACGCGCAGGCCGCCGTCGTCGACACGGTCACCGACACGGTGGGGTCGGTGGTGCCCGACGCGCAGGTCACCGGCGTGGTCAGCCTGCGCCAGCAGATGGACGAGGTGCTCGACGTGCTGCTGCTGGTCGTCACCGGCCTGCTCGGCGTCGCGGTGGTCATCGCGCTGATCGGCGTGGGCAACACGCTGGCGCTGTCGGTGGTGGAGCGGCGGCAGGAGAACGGCCTGCTGCGGGCGGTGGGTCTCACCCGCGGGCAGCTGCGCGGGCTGCTGGCGTGGGAGGCGGTCGTGGTGTCCGGCGTGGCGGCGGTGTTCGGCGTCGTCCTCGGCGGGGTCTACGGCGTCACCGGGACCGCGTCGGTGCTGGGGATGGCCGGCGAGGTCGTGGTCGACGTCCCGTGGCTGCAGGTGGCCGCGATCGTCGTCGTCGCCACCGTCGCCGGGCTGCTCGCCTCGGTGCTGCCGGCCCGCCGCGCGGCCCGCACGGCCCCGGTGGCCGCCATCGCGGCGGTGTGAGCCGTGCACTTCCGCGGAAGTGCACGGTCAGGGACCGACGTCGTCCGGAGGTGAGGGCCAGGGCGGGATGCCGGCCACCGGGCCGTCGCCGAGCGGGGCGGTGAACTCCGGGGGCCGCTTGGCGAGGAACGCGGCCACCCCCTCGGCGACGTCGGGACCGGCGGTCAGCTCGGCCAGCGCGCGGGACTCGGCGCGGTGCGCGTCCCACGGCGAGGCCTCCCCGAGCATCGACCACAGCAGCTGCCGGGCGGCGGCGACGGCGACCCCGGAGGTGTTGTCGGCGATCTCGCGGGCCAGGCCCAGCGCGGTGGGCAGCAGCTCGGCGTCGGGCACCACCCGCGACACCAGCCGGCCGCGCAGCGCCTCGGCCGCGTCGAACACCCGGCCGGTGGCCACCCACTCCATCGCCTGGCTGATCCCGACCAGCCGCGGCAGGAACCACGACGACGCCGCCTCCGGCGTGATGCCGCGGCGGACGAAGACGAAGCCGAACCGCGCCGACTCGGCGGCGATGCGGACGTCCATCGGCAGCAGCATCGTGGCGCCGATGCCCACGGCCGGGCCGTTGACGGCGGCGATCACCGGCTTGCGCAGCGCGGCGAAGGGCAGCGAGGCGATGCCGCCCCAGTCGCGCGGGACGCCGTCGATGCGGCCGCGGCCGGGCTCGCCGCCGCCGGCGGTGCCCCCGCTCGCGCGGTCGCCGAGCCCGCCGGGACCCGCGGCGAGGTCGGCGCCGGCGCAGAACGCCCGCCCGGCCCCTGTGACGACGACGACCCGCACCGCGTCGTCGGCGTCGGCGGCCGCCGCGGCCCGCGCGAGCTCGGCGGCCATCACCGGGGTGAACGCGTTGAGCCGGCCGGGCCGGTCGAGGGTGATCGTGGCGACGCCGTCGGCGACCTCGTAGCGCAGCTGGGTCGACGTCATCCCAGGGCGCCGGCCACGGCCAGCCGGGCGACCGCGTCCAGGTGCTCGGCGGCGTCGCCGAGCAGCAGCCGGTCGGTCTTGGCGCGGCGCCAGTACAGGTGGGCGTCGTGCTCCCAGGTGAAGCCGATGCCGCCGTGCACCTGCACGACCGTCTCGGCCGCGCGCTCGGTCACCTCCGCGGCGTAGGCCTTCGCCGCGGCGGCGGCCAGCGGCAGCTGGTCGGGCGCGGCGTCGGCCGCCCACGCCGCCCACCACACCAGCGAGCGCAGCTGGTCCACGCCGACCCACGCGTCGACGAGCATGTGCTTGACCGCCTGGTAGGAGCCGATCAGCCGGCCGAACGCCTCCCGCTGCTGCGCGTACTCGACGCCCAGCATGACGGCGCGGTCGGCGGCACCGAGGTCCTCGGCGGCCAGCACCACCGCGGCCACCTGCCGCGCCCGCCCCCACAGCGCGCCGGCGTCCTCGGCCAGCACCCGGCGGGAGGTGAGCCGGACCCGGGCCAGGCCGCGGGTGGCGTCCAGCGGCCGGCCGGGGGTGACCTCGCCCTCGCCGACCACCAGCGCGCCGCCGTCGAGGCCGAGGAAGAGCGTGGCGTCGACGGCGTCGATGGACGGCGCCGAGCCGGGGACCGGGCCGTCGAGGACGGCGATCGCCGCCGACCCGTCGGCCAGCTGCGCGGCGAGGTCGGGCGCGCCCTCGAGCAGCACCGCCGCCCGCGCGGCGGTGACCAGCGAGGGGCCGGCCAGCACCGCGCCGGCCTGCTCGGCGACGACGGCGAGGTCGAGGACGCTGCCGCCCGCGCCGCCGGCCGACTCGGGCACGGTGATCCCGAGGAACCCGATGTCGGCCAGCGCCTTGCGGCCGGGCGCCGGGACGCCGTCGCCGTCGAGCGCGGCGCGCGCCGCCGACAGCGGCACCGAGCCGGTGAAGAACTCGCGCGCGCCGGCCGCCGCGGCCCGCTGGTCGTCGGAGAGGTCGAAGTTCACCGTCGTCCTCCGGAGGAGAAGGGTGCGGTCTTGTCGGTGCGCGGTTCCGGCGGCAGGCCGAGCACCCGCTCGCCGAGGATGTTGCGCAGCACCTGGTCGGTGCCGCCGGCGATGGCGATGCCGGGGACGTAGGCCTGCGCGCGCTGCCAGGTGTCGTCGCCGTCGGCGGTGGCGCCGAGGACGGCGTCGTCGCCGAGCAGCCGGACGCCGGCGTCGGCCACCAGCCGGGCCGCCGCGGTGCCGCCGAGCTTGCCGGCGCTGGCCTCGGGCCCGGGGACGCCGCCCTGCGAGAGCGTGGTGAACCGCCGGTAGCCGGTGTAGCGGGTGGCCAGCGAGGCGACCAGCGCCCGGCCGACCGCCTGGCGGGCCAGCACCTGCCGCTCCGGGTCGAGGCCGGGCAGCCGCTCGCGGGCGTGCGCGGCCAGCGCCTCGGCGGACTGCCCGATGTCGCTGCCGGCGCCGCCGATGGCCACCCGCTCGTTCATGAGCGTGGTCAGCGCGACCCGCCAGCCCTCGCCGGGCTCGCCGAGCCGCTCGGTGTCGGGGATGCGGACGTCGTCGAAGAAGACCTCGTTGAAGTCCGACCCGCCGCTCATCTGCCGCAGCGGCCGCACGGTGACGCCGGGGGCGTGCATGTCGACGACGAACATCGTCAGCCCGGCGTGCTTGGGCCTGTCCGGGTCGGTGCGGGTGAGCAGGATGCCGAAGTCGCTGACGTGCGCCAGCGTCGTCCACACCTTCTGGCCGTTGACCACCCAGTCCTCGCCGTCGCGCACCGCCGAGGTGCGCAGCGCGGCGAGGTCCGAGCCCGACGCCGGCTCGCTGAACAGCTGGCACCAGACGTCCTCGGCGCGCAGCAGCCGGGCCAGGTAGCGGGCGCGCTGGTCGTCGCTGCCGTGGGCGATGACGGTGGGCCCGCACATGCCGATGCCGATGTGGTTGATCAGCGTGGGCACCCGGGCCCGCGCCAGCTCCTGCGCCACGATCGCCTGCTGCACCAGCGTGCCGCCCTGCCCGCCGTACTCGCGCGGCCAGGTGACGCCGACCAGCCCGGCCTCGGCCAGCACCCGCTGCGTGGCGCGCAGCTCGGCCTCCCGCGACCGCGCGTCCACCGGCTCGCCGGGGGCCACGTGCAGCAGGTCGGCGGCGCGGTCGGTGAGCACCGACCGCACGTGCGCCCGGTAGGACGCCTCCTCGGGTGTGTCGTCGAAGTCCACGCGCTACCCCCTGCTCGTCGGGCCGGTCGCGCCGCAGCGTGACACCGGTCACCTGCGACGGTCAACGGTGACTGTTCGGCGCGGCGCCCGGCGCCTACCCTGCGCCGGGTGACCGCTGCCCCCGCCCCGCCCGGCGGACCCCCGGCGCGCTCGGCCCGGTCGGAGGGCAGCCGGGCGCTCATCCTCGACGCCGCCGTCGCCTGCCTGGTCGAGGACGGCTACGCCGGGGCCTCCACCCTCGCCGTGCAGGCCCGTGCGGGGGTGTCGCGGGGCCGGCTGCTGCACCACTTCCCCTCCCGCGCCGAGCTGCTGGTGGCCGCCGCCGGCCACCTGTCGACCACCCTGCTGGCCGAGGTCGAGGAGCGGGCCGCGGCGGTCATGGCCGACCAGCCGCCCGGCCCCGAGCGGGTCGACCGCGCCATCGACCTGATGTGGGCGACGTTCCACGAGCCGCCGTTCTGGGCCGCCATGGAGCTGTGGACCGCGGCCCGCACCGACCCCGGGCTGCGCACCGCGCTGCAGGTGGAGGAGCGGCGGCTGCGCGCGGCGATCCGGCGGGTGGCCGACGGCATCTGGGGCCCGGAGATCGCCGCCGCGCCGCTCTACGCCGAGCTGTGCGAGCTGCTGTTCACCAGCATGCGCGGGGTGGCCTGCGTGTACGCCTTCGCCGACCGCCCCGCCGCCACCGACCCGCACCTGGCGCTGTGGAAGCGGCTCGCCGCGCGGCTGCTCTTCGCGCCTCGCGAGGGCTGACGCCGCGGCCGCCGCCGGGCCAGCATGTACCGGCATGGCGGGCACCGCGGGCGGGCCGGGAACGGAGTACGTGCTCGGCGACGAGGACCCGGCGCTGGCCCGGCTGGACGCGCTGTCCCGCCTCTACGCGCCGGCCACCGCGGCCTGGCTCGACAGCGCCGGCCTGACTCCCGGGTCGAGCGTCGTCGACCTCGGCTGCGGGCTCGGTGCGGTGACGCTGGCCGCCGCGGAGCGGGTCGGGTCCGGCGGCCGGGTGACCGGGGTCGACGCCGCCGAGCGCCCGCTGGCGGTGGCCCGGCGGCGGGCGGCGGCGGCCGGGCACCGCACGGTCGACTTCGCGCAGGCCGACGTCACCACCTGGCGCCCGCCCGGGCCGGTGGACGCGGTGCTCGGCCGGCTCGTCCTGATGCACCTCCCCGACCCGGTCGCGCTCGTCGCCCGGATGGCCGGGCTGGTGCGCCCCGGCGGGGTGGTCGCCTTCCAGGAGGTCGTCCTCACCACCCGGGCCGCGCAGCCGGCGCTGCCGCTGCTGACGACGTTCAACGGCTGGCTGCTCACGGTCCTCGACCGGCTCGGGGTGCCGGTCGACGCCGGCCTGCGGCTGACCGCCGTCTACCGGGCCGCCGGGCTGCCCGACCCCGTGCTCACCGCCGGGCAGCCGCTGGAGCGGGGCGGCGCGGCGACCGGCTGGTCCGTCGTGGCCGGCGACGCGGTCAGCCTGCTGCCCGCCCTGGAGCGCACCGGCGTGGCCACCGCCGCCGAGGTCGGACCGGAGGACCTCGAGCAGCGGCTGCGGGCGCAGGCGGCCGCCGCCGGCGCGGTGCTGGTCAACCCGCTGCTCGTCGGCGCGGTGGCCCGGCTGCCCTGACGGTCAGGGTTGACCGCCTCCCGGGGCGCCGACAGCATGACGCAGGTCACACCCTGACCGAGGAGGACCCGTGAGCGCCCCGATCCCCGTGCTGCAGGGCCGCGGCATGACCGCCGCCGACCAGCTCGCCCGCTGGGCCCGCCGGACCCCGGACGCGTGGGCGCTGCGCTTCGACGGCGGCGGGCGCACCTACGCCGAGGTCGACGAGCGGGTCACCCGGCTCGCCCGGGCGCTGGCCGACCGCGGCGTCGGCACCGGTGACCGCGTCGCGGTGCTGGGGCTCAACTCGATGGAGGTCTGGGAGGCCTACCTGGCGGGCGTGCGGCTGGGCGCGGTCGTCGTCCCGGTCAACTTCCGGCTGGTCGCCGACGAGGTGGCCTACGTGCTCGCCGACTCCGGCGCCACCGCCCTCGTCGTCGACGCCGCGCTGGCCGAGGTGGCCACCAAGGCCCGCGAGCAGGCGCCCGGCGTGACCACCGTGCTCACGATCGGCGAGGACCTCGAGGACGCCCTCGCCGCCGCGTCGGCCGAGCCGCTCGACGTCGTGGTCGACGAGTCCGCGCCGGCGTTCATCATGTACACCTCGGGCACGACCGGCCGGCCCAAGGGCGCCGTGCTCACCCACCGCAACCTGCTCATGCACGTGTTCAGCCAGGTCACCCACCTCGGCTGGGACCCCGACGACCGGGTCGCCGTCCCGGGCGCGCCGCTGTTCCACATCGCCGGGCTGGCCGGCGGGCTGCCGCCGCTGCTGCTCGGCGGCACCCACGTGATCCTGCGCTCGGGCGGCTTCGACCCGGTGGCCACCCTCGACCTCATGGAGCGGGAGCGGGTCAGCAGCATCTTCCTGGTGCCGGCGATGTGGGCCGCCGTGGTGGCCGTCCCCGGCATCGCCGACCGCGACCTGTCCAGCCTGCGGCGCATCTCCTGGGGCGCGGCCCCGGCGTCGACGACGCTGCTGCGCGCCATGATCGACACCTTCCCGCAGGCCGAGGTGGTGACGGCCTTCGGCCAGACCGAGTGCAGCCCGGTCACCTGCTTCCTGCGCGGTGAGGACTCGGTGCGCAAGATCGGCTCGGTCGGCACCCCGATGCTCAACGTCGAGGTCCGCGTCGTCGACGACGCGATGGACGACGTGCCGCAGGGCGAGGTCGGGGAGATCGTCTACCGCAGCCCGATGGTGATGGCGGAGTACTGGGGCAAGCCCGAGGCGACGGCGGAGGCGTTCGCCGGCGGGTGGTTCCACTCCGGCGACCTGGTCCGGCAGGACGAGGAGGGCTACTACTACGTCGTCGACCGCAAGAAGGACATGATCATCACCGGCGGCGAGAACGTGTACTGCGCCGAGGTCGAGGACGTCCTGGCCGCCCACCCCGGCGTGGCCGAGGTGGCGCTGATCGGCGTGCCCGACGCCCGCTACGGCGAGGCGCCGCTGGCCGTCGTCGCCCCGCGCGACGCCGAGGCCCCGCCCACGCCCGAGGAACTGACCGCGTGGTGCCGGGAGCGGCTGGCCCGCTACAAGCACCCCCGCGAGTACGCGTTCGTGCCGGCGCTGCCCCGCAACCCCAGCGGCAAGGTGCTCAAGACCTCGCTGCGCACCGAGCACCGGGCCGGCTCGCTGGTCAGCGACCCCGCCGTCTGACGAAGGACCCCCGGGCACTTCCGCGGAGGTGCCCGGCGCTCCCGCGGGTGTGCGCGGCGCACACCGGCCCGGCGCCACGACGGGGCCGCCGGCACCTCGACAGCCGCTTGTGACCTGGGCCACGCTGTCGCCACCCGGAAACCGGACCGAGAGGACCCGCATGACCGCCACCCAGCCCGCGACTGCTCCCACCGCCGCGAGCTGGCCGCCCGGGCTGCCGCGCTCGCTGGAGTACCCGGCGGTGCCGGTCGGGTCGATCCTGCGCGCGGCGGTGCGCCGCTGGGGCAGCCGGACGGCGTTCGTCGACCACGACGTCGAGCTCTCCTTCGACGAGCTCGGCGCGCGGGCCGCCGCGGTCGCCAACTGGCTCGCCGAGCACGGCGTGGGCCGCGGGGACGTGGTGGCGGTGCACATCCCGAACTGCCGCCAGTACCCGGCCGTCTACTACGGCGTGGTCATGGCCGGCGCGGTCTTCTCCCCCACCAACCCGCTGCTGCCGGCCGCCGACCTCGCCGCGCAGCTCACCGACGCCGGCGCCACGGTGCTCGTCACCTGGGACCAGGTGCTGCCCTTCGTGCGCTCCGCGCTGGCGGCCACGCCGGTGCGGACCGTCGTCGTGACCGGCGAGGCGCACACCCTCGACTTCGGCGCCCGGCTGCCGGGCCTCGACGACGGCGACGTCGACCTCGCCGACCTGCTGGCCGCCGACCCCACCGACCGCCACCTCGACGCCGGCGTCGACCCGGCCGCCGACCTCGCGCACCTGGCCTACACCGGTGGCACCACCGGCGTGAGCAAGGGCGTGGAGCTGCCGCACCGCAACGTCGTCACCAACGTGCTGCAGTCGGCGTGCTGGACCTCCGGGTCGGTGCCCGAGCTCGACGAGGCCGGCGACGTCACCCTCCGGCAGGTGCTCGGCGAGGACGAGTACCCGATCCGGCTCGGCGGGGGCCGCCTGGTCAACCTCACCCCGTGGTTCCACGCCATGGGGGCGATCGGCTACCTCAACGGCATGGTCATGGCCGGGACGACGACGGTCATCCACATGCGCTTCGACCCGGTGAAGTACGTCGAGGACGCCGTCCGGTACCGGGTGACCAGCATCGGCGGTGCCCCGCCGGTGTTCGTGGCGCTGCTGCAGGTGCCCGGCATCGACGACGCCGACCTCTCCTCCGTGCGCGGGATCTCCAGCGGCGCCGCACCGCTGCCGGTCCCGCTGATCGAGCGGCTGCAGGCGCTGCTGCCCGACGCCGTCATCGGCGAGGGCTACGGGCTGACCGAGGTCACCATGATGGCCACCGGCAACCCGTCGTTCCGCTCGGGCACCCGCAAGGCCGGCACGGTCGGGGTGCCGATCTTCGACACCGAGATCTCCATCCGCCCGCTCGGCGGCGGCGACGCGCTGCCGGCCGGCGAGCGCGGCGAGGTGTGCATCCGCGGCCCGCAGGTCATGCGCGGCTACGCCCACCGGCCCGAGGCGACCGCGGAGTCCATCGACGCCGACGGCTGGTTCCACAGCGGCGACGTCGGGGTGCTCGACGAGGACGGCTACCTGTCGATCGTCGACCGCACCAAGGACATGCTGCTCTACAAGGGCTACAACGTGTTCCCGCGGGAGCTGGAGGAGATCCTCTTCGGCGTCCCGGGGGTGGCCGGCGCCGCCGTCGTCGGCCGGCCCGACGAGACGGCCGGTGAGCTGCCGGTGGCCTACGTCGTCCGCCGCGACGACGACGCCGGGCGGGGACTGACGCCCGAGTCGGTGATGGCCGCGGTCAACGACCGGGTCACCCCCTACAAGCGGCTGCGCGACGTCGTGTTCATCGACGCCATCCCGGTGTCGGCGGCGGGCAAGGTCCTCAAGCGGGAGCTGGCCGCGCGGGAGCGGGAGGCCACCGGCGGCTGACCCGGGAGCGCCGCACCCCCGGCCTCACCCCCGAGGGGTGCGGCGCCACGCGCCGGGGCCGTCGGCTCACTATCGTCCGGCGGGTGAACGGCGACACCGACCACGCGGGCGTGCGGCTGGCGCACGTCGAGCCGTCCCCCACGCGGCAGGTGAGCCAGCGGCTGCTGTTCGCGCTGGTCGTCTTCGTGCTGACCGTCGTGCTGGTCTACGTCGACCGCGACGGCTACCGCGACCTGGACTCGACCGGCGGCGTCTCGCTGCTCGACGCGGCCTACTACGCGACCGTCACCCTCTCGACCACCGGGTACGGCGACATCACCCCGGTCACCGACCAGGCGCGCCTGGTCAACTTCCTGGTCATCACGCCGCTGCGCGTGCTGTTCCTGATCGTCCTCATCGGCACCACGCTCGAGGCGCTCACCACGCGCTCGCGCGAGGAGTTCCGGATCCGTCGTTGGAGGTCCCGCGTGCGCCAGCACGTCATCGTGTGCGGCTACGGCACCAAGGGCCGCAGCGCCATCCGCTCGTTGCAGGCCACCGGCACGCCGCTGGAGAACATCGTCGTCGTCGACTCCGACCAGCGGGCCATCGACGAGGCCAACTCCATCGGCCTGACCGGGATCGTCGGCGACGCCGGGCGCACCGAGGTGCTGCGCCGGGCCCACGTGGAGCGCGCGCGGGCGGTCATCGTGGCGGCCAACCGTGACGACGCCTCGGTGCTCATCACCCTGACCGTGCGCCAGCTCAACCACAGCGTGCCGATCACCACCAGCGTCCGCGAGGAGGAGAACGCCCAGCTGCTGCGGCAGTCCGGCGCCGACACCGTCATCACCACCTCGGCGACGTCGGGCCGGCTGCTGGGCCTGTCCACCGACAGCCCGCGGGTGGTGTCGGTGGTCGAGGACCTGCTCACCGGCGGGCAGGGGCTGGACCTGTCGCAGCGGGAGGTCACCGCCGGGGAGGTGGGCCTGGGCCCCCGCGACCTGCGCGACATCGTGCTGTCGGTGACCCGCGGCGGGCGGACCCTGCGCTTCGACGACCCCCTCATCGGCACGCTGCAGAGCGAGGACGTGCTGGTCGTGGTCCGCTCGCACGGGCCCACCGGCCACTACGCACGCACCCCGTAGCCGGGCCGCGCCGGGGCCGTCAGACCGGCAGCGCGGCGACCTCCGCGGCCAGCCGGGCGTCGGCGAGCACGAGGTCGGCGGCGGTGGTGTGCCAGCCGGCGACCAGCAGCAGCGGCCAGGGTCGCTCGTCGTCGGCGGAGGCGGTGGCCGCGACGAGACCGGCCTGCGCCACGGCGCGGCACGCGATGGGGTTCACGGGGATCCTCCTGTCGTCCGTGACCAGGAGATCGGCACCGGCGGCCCGGGAGTGCAGCCGGACGGGTGCCCTCACCCCTCCGAGGGGGTGCGACGCCGACCGCGGCGTGCTGCGGTCGGCCCCGGGTAGCCGAGGAGAGGGGAACCCATGACCGCCGCCGAGCTCACCGTGCGCCAGGTGCTCGAGGCCTGGGCCCGCGCGGTCCGCGTGGCCGACGTCGACGCGGTGGTGGCCGTGCACACCGGCGACGTCGTGCTCTTCGACGTCGTGCCGCCGATGACGGTGAGCGGGACGGCCGACTACCTCGACCAGTGGCGGCCGTTCTGGGACGCGCAGGGTCAGGGGCAGTTCGACGTCTCCGGGCTGACCGTCGTCGCCGGGGAGGACGTCGCCTACGCGCACGGGCTGCTGCGGGTGGGACCGGCCGGCGGTGAGGGGTTCGACGTGCGGCTCACCGTGGGCCTGCGGCGGGTGGACGGGCGCTGGCTGATCACCCACGAGCACCACTCGCTGCCGTCGGACCCGGCCTGAGCCCCGGCGCGGACGGCGCGCTGCCGACCCCACCCGCTCGGTCGCCGCCACGCCGTCCGGCCGCCGGACACGCCGGTGCCGGAACGCCGGTGGTGCGGAGGGGGTGGACCGCCGCGGCACCGGCGCCGTGGGATGGGCGCCCCGGCCGCTCCGACCCGTGGAGGACGCCGTGCGTCCGACCCCGCTCCCCCGCTGCCGCGCCCTCCTCACCCTCCCCCTCGTCCTGGCCGGCGCGCTGCTGCTGCCCGCGCCCGCCTCCGCCGCCGTCGACGGCCCGGCCGCCCCGGCACCGGCCCCGGTCCCCGTCGAGGCGCCGGCTCCCTACGTCGCCCAGGCCGTCTGCGACCCCGCCGCCAAGCCGGGCACCCGCGCGCTCGCCGACGCGCTGCTCGACCACTACGCCACCGGCAGCGTCGGCATCTCGCGCGACTGCGCGGCCGGCGGGACCAGCGAGCACAAGGAGGGCCGCGCCCTCGACTGGATGCTCGACGCGACCGACCCCGACGACGCCGCGGTGGCGCGGGCCTTCGTCGGCTGGCTGGCCGCACCCGGGCCGGACGGCGAACCCGCCTCCGCCGCCCGGCGACTCGGCGTCATGTACGTCATCTGGGACCGCGAGATCTGGTCGCCGTCCCGGGGCGGGTGGCAGCCCTACACCGGGCCGAACCCGCACACCGACCACGTGCACGTCTCGCTGTCGTGGGCCGGCGCGCTGGGGTTGACCTCGTGGTGGACCGGCACGGCGGCACGGGTGGACCAGGGGCCGTGCACGCCCGACCCCGGGCCGGCCGGCGCGCCCGCGTGCGGCCCGGGCCAGGAGCAGCCGGCGCCCGGTCCCGGCACGGCGGCCCAGCCGCAGGAGCAGCCCGACACCCCGGCGGCCGGCGCCGAGGAGCGGGCGCTGGCCGAGCTCGCCGTGCTGCGGCAGGAGTCGCTCGCGCGGCTGGCCACCGATGGCCGGTGGGTGGCCCAGCTGGCGTCGAAGGACGTCGGGATCGTCGACCCGCTGCAGGTCGCGCAGAACGGCACGCACACCTTCCGCGCCGTCGACATCCTGGCCGAGAACCGGGCGGCGCTGGCCACGGTGGGCGACCCGGCCGCCGTCCTCACGCTGCACGGCACCGACTTCGGCCGGAACGCCCGCACCGCCGACGGCGACCCGTTCTGGATGACCGTGGTCGACGTGGGCGCCGGCAGCCGGGCCGACGTCGAGGCGTGGTGCGCCGCCACCTACCCGCAGCTCGCCGGGGAGGAGCTGACCAACTCCTGCGTGCCGCGGCGGCTGGTCCCGCCGCGGGACTGACGGCGGGGGCGGCTCCCGGCCGGGGAGCCGCCCCCCGTGTCAGACCGGGGTCTCGAGGAGCTCGCCGAGGTTGCGGTCGACCTCGTCGAGGTAGGTCTTCTCGAAGCCGAAGAGCCCGAAGTGGCCGGCGATGCTCGGCAGCACCCGCAGCTCGCTGCCGGGGACCAGGGCCTGCTCGGCGGCGCAGTCGCGGACGGGGAAGAACATGTCCTCGTCGATCGGCATGACGAAGGTCCTCGCGGTGATCCGGCCCAGCGCCGCGGCGAGGTCGCCGCCGGTGTGCCGGGCGACGTCGCCGCGCTGCCACTTCCAGGCCATGCTCAGCAGCGCGTTGGGGTCCATCGCGAGGAAGACCGCGCGGACGAACCGCTCCTGGAACTCCTCGAAGGTCGACCACGTGACGTCGGGCAGCTCGATGGTCCGCCAGAACTCCGTCTTCCAGAACTCGGTCGACAGCCCCAGCACCGCCCAGATGTCGGCGTGCCGGCGCAGCCCGTCGGCGACGTCGGTGTGCGAGCGGTACTCCCCGCCGTTCCAGCCGGGGTCGGAGGTGATGGCGTCCATCAGCGTCTGGGTGAACAGGAAGTCGTGCGGGGTGTTCTGCGCGGTGCCGGCGATGGGCGCGGCGCGCAGCACCCGCTCGGGGAACCGCACCGCCCACTCGTAGGTCTGCTGGGCGCCCATGGAGCCGCCGACGACCAGCGCCCACCGCTCGATGCCGAACAGCTCCGCGGCCAGCTGCTGCTGCGCGCGGACGTCGTCGCCGATGCGGACGTGCGGGAACCCCGACATCGCGATGTCGCCGTCGGCGTTGTGCGGGGAGGTGCACAGCCCGTTGCCGATCTGGTT
Organism: Geodermatophilus sp. SYSU D00814; assembly: GCF_054050055.1. Taxonomy (NCBI): domain Bacteria; kingdom Bacillati; phylum Actinomycetota; class Actinomycetes; order Geodermatophilales; family Geodermatophilaceae; genus Geodermatophilus; species Geodermatophilus sp. SYSU D00814. The sequence goes on along the minus strand of NZ_JBJGYP010000002.1, from coordinate 40,813 downwards.
GATCACCACGATGAACCAGCGGGAGGGGTCCAGGGCGCGGCCGGGGCCGATGTAGACCTGCTCCCAGGTGGCGTGGGTGCCGCTGAACCAGGTGGGGATCAGGACGGCGTTGTCCTTGGCCTCGTTGAGCTCCCCGTAGGTGGCGTAGGCCATCTGCAGGTCGGGGATGTGGCCGCCCTCCTCGAGGTCGAAGCCGCCCAGCGAGTGCAGGTGGTAGGCGCCCTGCACCTCGCGTGTGTAGAACGGGTTCTCGATCACGGGGGCTCCTCGTCTCGGCAGGTGGTGACCCCGGTCACTCTGGCGTCCCGACGGCCGACGCGCGAGAGCCGGGCGGGAACGAGTGCGTCCGCTCCGTCGCCCGGGACCTCCGCACCTGGCGTGCCGGGCCGGGGGTGGGGAGCATGCCGGCCATGTCGGGTGACACTCGCTCCGCTGTCCGGCGGGCGACGCGGGCCGACCGCCGGCCGCTGGCGGCGCTGCTCGCCGCGGCCTTCTCCGACGACCCGGTCTTCACCGCCGCGTTCCCTCCGGGGGCGCGGGCCCGGGACGCCCGGATGCGGCTGCTGTTCCGTCTCGAGGTGGCCCGCAGCGAGCGGCGCGGCGGCACGTGGATGACCGACGACGGGGCAGCAGGGGCGGTGTGGTTCCCGCCGGGCCGGTGGGCGAGCACCACCTGGGAGGACGTCGTGCAGGGGCCGGCCGCGGTGGCCGCCTTCGCCCGGGAGGCCCCGCTGGGCGTGCGGATCCGCACCGTCATGGACGCGCACCACCTCGAGCTGCCGGACCACTGGTACCTGCTGTACGTGGGCGTCGTCCCGGGCCGGCAGGGTCAGGGGCTGGGCAGCGCGCTCCTGCGGCCGGTGCTGGATGAGTGCGACCGCGAGGGACTGCCCGCCTACCTGGAGGCGACGTGCGAGCGCAGCCGCGGGCTCTACGCCCGGCTGGGCTTCGCCGACCGGGAGCCGCTGCCGCTGCCCGCCCCCGCGCCGCCGGTGTTCCCCATGTGGCGGGACCCCGCCTGACGCGCGAGAGCCCCGCCCGGACGGGGTCCGGGCGGGGCTCTCGACGAGGGGTGGAGGTGGCGGGAATCGAACCCGCGTCCTGCGACGCATCACCAGGGCTTCTCCGAGCGCAGTCCGCTGCGTCTCTGCTCGACCCTCCCGATCTCACGGACGAGACGGGATGACGGGCCCAGTCACTGTGAGGTGTCCCGTGTGCGCCCGTGACCGGCACGCACGGTGAGTCATCTAGCTGATGCCAGACACCGGGCCGATGACGAAACCCGGGCTGACAGACCCGCTCTAGCTACTCAGGCAGCGAGAGCGAAGTCAGCGCGACTGGAGTCGGCGCTTGTGTTGTTCCCGACGCGTGGTTAACGAGCTCATCGTCGGCTTCCTCGGCTCGCTTCCCCTGGTCACCCGACCGCAGTCGAGACCATTCACCCCCTGTGTAGTTGTGCACCCATCTTAACCGGGGCGGCCACCGCGTTGTTCCCCCTGCGTCCCGGCACGTCGATCATCGGCTGCGTGCCGCGTGACACGCCGGGCGACGGCGTGTCGTCGTGCACGCATCCGATGATCGACTCGGTAGCGGCAACAGCGGCAGCGCCTCAGATCCAGTCGCGGCGCTTGAACACCGCGTACAGGGTCAGGCTCACGCCCAGCATCAGCACCAGCGCGAACGGGTAGCCCAGGTGCCACGACAGCTCGGGCATGTCCCGGAAGTTCATCCCGTACACCGTGCCCACCAGCGTCGGGGCGAACAGGATGGCCGCCCACGCGGAGATCTTCTTGACCTCCTCGCCCTGCGCGATCGAGGCCTCGGTCAGCTCGCGGATCTCGTCGTTCTGCCGCTGCGCCACCAGGGTCGCGTTCACGGTGAGGATGTCGCGCAGCTGCAGCCGGAAGGCCTCGATGCGCTCGGTGACCTGGGTGACGTGGTCGGCGACGTCGCGCAGGTAGCTGCGCAGGTCCTCGTCGACGCCGTACTTGTCGAACCCGGCGGTGATCGCGGCGAGGATGCCGGTCAGCGGCTGCGCGGCCCGCTGGAACTCCAGCACCTCCTGCGACAGCTCGTAGATGCGCCGGGAGACGCCCGGGTCGCCGCGGAAGACCTCGGTCTCGATCTCGTCGATGTCGTTGGCCAGGCCCGCGACCACCGGGGAGTACCCGTCGACGACGGCGTCGAGGATCGCGTAGAGCACCGCCTCGCTGCCCTTGGCCAGCAGCGCCGGCTCGCTCTCCAGCCGCCGGCGCACGCGGGCGAGGTCGGGTGACTCGGCGTGCCGGACGGTGACCGCGAACTGCTCCCCGAGGAACAGGTGCAGCTCGCCGAACTCCACCTCCTCGGTCGCGTCGAGGTACCGGGCGGCCTTGAGGACGACGAACAGCGTGTCGCCGTAGCGCTCGAACTTCGGCCGCTGGTGGGCCTGGATGGCGTCCTCGACGGCCAGCTCGGGCAGCCCGTACTGCTCGGCGAGCTCCCCCAGCTCGGCGGGCTCGGGCCGGTAGAGGCCCAACCACACCAGCCGGTCGTCGAAGCCCTCCGTCAGCCAGTCGTGGCTCTCCTCCGCCGACGACGGCGTGGCGATGCGCCGGCCCCCGGCGTAGACGGCGTTGTCGACCAGCCGCGACTGCCGCACCGGCGGCACCGGCGCCGGCACGGGCGGCGCGGGGCGCAGCACCGGCGGGCGCGGGCGGCGGCCCAGGGTGGACAGGGCGGTGAGGGGCGCGAGGCGACGGTCGGCCATGGCGGGGGCTCCCGGGGGACGCTGGGTGGCAGGACTCAGCGGAGGCCCTCCCGTGCGCGGCCCCGCTGCAGGGGCCCGCCGCGAGCGTGCGAGCGGTCGGGGGCAGCGGGGTCCTTCAGCAAGCGGTGGGGAGGGCCTCGGGACTGGGACTGGGCGGTTCGCTGCGCACGCGCTCGCCCTCCCTCCCCGTCGGCCGGTGCCCGTCGCGCGGGCCGTCGTCCATCGTGACACGACCGCGGCGGCACGGGCTCCCCGAGAGGGTGAGTTCCCCCTCCGTTCACCCGGGGGGCGGCCGCCGGCTCACACGTCCAGGACCAGGCCCACCATCAGCGGCAGCAGCAGGACGATCAGCAGCGCGCCGAGGACGTCGAAGGAGATCCCGGACCGGATCATCTTCGTGATCGGCACGACGCCGGACCCGTAGACGATGGCGTTCTGCGGCGTGGACACCGGCAGCATGAACCCGAAGGACGCCGCGAACGTCGCGGCGAGCGCCGGCACGAACGGGTTGATCCCCGCGGCCACCGCCACCGGGATGATGATCGGCACCACCACCGCCGCGGACGCGGTGTTCGACGTGGTCTCCGAGATGATGATCGCCAGGACCACCGCGAAGACCGTGATCGCGAAGGTGCTCGTCAGCCCGAGGGTGTCGGCCGAGGCGTTGCCGATGGTCTCGGCCAGGCCGGTGTCGGCCAGCAGCGACCCGAAGATGATCCCGGTGCCGAACAGCAGGATCGTGCCCCAGTCGATCTTCGCGGCGTCGGACCAGTTGAGGGTGAACTCCCGGCTCTTCCAGTCGGTGGGCAGCAGGAACAGCAGCGAGGCCCCGAGGACGGCGACGATGCCCTCGTCGATGCGGTCGCTGATCGTCGTGTACAGGTCGGACTCGGTGCCGGCGGTCAGCGCGATGACGCCGGGGAAGATCCACAGCGCCACGGTGATGCCGAAGGCGACCAGCGTGTTCTTCTCCGCGCGGGAGACCGGGCCGAGCTCGGCCCGCTCGGCCCGCACGTACTCGTGCACGCCCTCGATCCGCTTGATCTCGGGCCGGTTGAGCAGCAGCAGGACGGCGGCCAGCGCCACGAACATCAGCGCGCAGATCGGCAGGGCCATGAGCATCCACTGCAGGAACCCGATGCGCTCCCCCGTGGCCTCCTCGATCAGCCCGCGGCCGATGAGGTTCGGCGGGGTGCCGACCGGGGTGATCAGCCCGCCGACGCTGGCGCCGTAGGCCAGCATGAGCATCAGCGCGACGCCCACCCGCAGCCGCAGCGGGTCGAAGTCGGGGGCGACGAGCCCCTTGTCCTGCAGCAGCTTGGCGATCACCGACAGGATGCCGATCGCGGTGGGCAGCAGCATCGCGACGGTGGCGGTGTTGGAGACGAACGCCGACAGCAGGGCGGTGATCAGCCCGAAGGCGATGACCACCCGCGCGGTCGAGCCGCCGACCCAGCGCATCGACAGGATGGCCATCGCGAACCGCCGGGCCACGCCGTGCTTGAGCATCGCCGCGGCGAGGATGAACGCGCCGATGAACGTGAACACCGTCGTCGACCCGAAGGGGGCGACGGCGTCGTCGGCCGGCACCACCCCGAGGACGACGATCGCCCCGACGCCGATGAGACCGCCGACCGGGATCGGCACCGGCTCGGTGATCCACAGGACGATGACGCCGAGCAGGATCGCGGCGAGCAGGTGCTGGTCGCGCGGCAGGTCCAGCGGCAGCAGGGCGAAGACGATCGTCACGACCGGGGCGAGGAAGAGCCCGACCGTGCGCCGGCCCTTCTCGAAGCGCTCCTCGGCCGGGCTGAGCCGCTGCTCCCCCAGGCTGCGGTAGGTGGCCGAGCCGCGGAACGCGGCGTCGACGTCGGTGCGCTGTCCCGGCTGGCCCGGGCGCTCGATCGTGGCCATGACGCCTCCCCCGGATGGTGTGAACCACACCATAGGGAGGACCGGTCAGCCGGGCACCTCGCCGCCGGGCAGTGGCACGTCGAACGCCACGAGGAAGCGGGCGACCATCCCGTACCCGCCGACCAGCACGGCGAGCTCCACCACCTGCCGGTCGTCGAGGTGCGCGCGCACGGCGTCGAACACGTCGTCGGGCACGGTGACGGCGCGGGCCGAGGCGTCGGTGAAGGCCAGGACGGCGGCCTGCACGGGCGTCCACCCCGGCTCGGCGGCGGCGTCCTCGGCCCGCAGTGCCTCGAGCTGCTCGTCGGTGAGCCCCGCGCGGCGGGCGATGGGCTCGTGCGCGGCCCACGGGAACCCCGCCCCGGTGAGGACGGCGACCCGCAGCACCACCAGCTCGCGCAGGTCGTCGGCGAGCGTGGTGCCGCGGCGCAGCGCGCCCAGCAGCGCGTTCCAGCCCTCGGCCACCGGCGGGCTGTGCAGCAGCAGCCGGTCGAGGGTGGTCAGCACGCCCTCCCGGCGGCCGCGCAGCAGCTCGGCGGTCGGCCCGTCGTCCGCGGCCTCGGGGAGACGGGGGCTCACCGGCCGGCGAACATGCCGGAGGGATAGGCGCCGTTGCCGACGACGGTGGTCGACAACCGCTTGCCCAGCTCGATCACCCGGGCGGTCCGCTCGGGGCCCAGGTGCGCCCACGGCGCGGTGGACAGCGCGTCGGTCTCGGCCTCGACGTCGGCTCGCAGCCGGCGCCCGGCGTCGGTGAGCTGCTCGCCGTCGAGCAGGCCACGATCGGCCAACCGGGTGAGCCCGGCGGCCCACTCCTCGTCGGTCCAGCCGCGGGTGGCCCTGGCCCAGGCAGGCAGGAAGCCGCGGCCGGTGGCGGTGTGGGTGATCAACGCCTCCAGCCCGGACAGGCCGGCACGCACCAGCACGGCCACGTGCACGTCGCCGCGCCACTCGCGCAGCAGCGTCGCGGCGTGCCACAGACGGCCGACCGGGTCCTCCGGCCAGGGGAGGTCGGCGTGGCCGGCGTAGAGCGGCCGGCCCTCGGCGGGAAGCCCCTCGCACGCCTCGGCCAGCAGGCCGGAGAGCTCGGCGACCTCCGGCGCGGCCGTGGCCTCCTCCCCGCCGAGCAGCCGGGTCAGCGAGGCGCGGGCGGCGGTGAGCCGGGCCGCGACGACCTGCTCCGGGGTGGCCAGCGTCCACGCCCGCGGCACGTGCCGGGCCACGATCGCCGGGGAGAAGTTGGAGAACGTCGCCGTCACCACCCCGGGGCCGACGGCGCCCATCGGGGCCGCGCGGCCGGCGAAGTAGACCATCCGGCCCGGGCGCAGGCCGACCGCCGTCAGGTGCTGCTCGGTCTCGGGCACGAAGTACACGTGGTCGTGCAGCGGCGCGAGGGAGCGGTACGACCGGCCCACCACCGCCGGGTCGAGGGCGGGCACGGTGGGATCGGCGCTGACCATGCCGGCGACCCTAGGCCAGCGGCGGCACCGGGTGGGCCCAGGAGTGGTAGGTGCGGGCGACGCGGAAGCCGAGGCGCTCGTAGAGCGCGAAGGCGCCGGTGGTGTTCTCCGTGTCGACGTCGAGCGCCGCCTGCCCGCAGCCGCCGGCAGCGGCTGCGGCCAGCGCGGCGGCGATGGCCGCCGAGGCGACGCCCCGCCCGCGGGCCGCGGGGAGGACGCCGATCTGGCCGAGGTGGGCGGTGCGGACGCCGGTCGCGCGGGTGTCGGCGTCGTAGACGTAGGCCAGCGCGTAGCCGGTGACCGCGCCGTCGGCGAGGGCCAGCACCGACAGCTCCGGGCGGAACGCCCTCTGCCCGGTGAACCAGGTCCGCCAGGCCTCCTCGTCGCGCTCGCTGGAGCCGTGGTGGGCGGTGAAGGAGGCGTTGTGCGCCCGGCGGACCTCGTCGTCGCGGTCCGGGTCGAAGGGGACGATCTCCACCCCGGGCGGCGCGGACACGGCGGGCAGGTCGGTCAGCGGCCGCTCCATGGCGGCGAAGAGCCGCTCGACCTCGAAGCCGCTGCGCCGCAGCAGCGACTCCAGCGACGTCATGGCGGGCCACACCGAGGCGACCAGCCGGCCGGGCAGCCCCGCGGGCGCGAGGTCGGCGTGCTGCTCGGTGCCGCGGCGCACCTGCCAGTCGACCAGCGCCCGCCCGATGCCGCGGCCGCGGAACTCCGGGTGCACCCGGCCCTCGGACCAGACGCGGAGGGCGTCGCGGCCGCCCCGGGAGGCGATCGACGTCGCCCAGCCGGCCAGCCGGCCCTCCGCCGTCACCACCGCGCGCCCGTCGCGCCGCAGGTCCACCATCTCGTTGCCCCACCACTCGGTGAGGTCGTCGGCGTCCTCGTGCTCCCCGGTGCCGTCGAGCGCCTCGGCGGCCGCGAGCAGCCCGGCGGCGGCGTCGGCGTCGTCGAGGGTGAGCGGTCGGGCGGTGAGGCCCTCGGGCAGGCCGGTCACGTCGGCAGGGAGAGCGGCCACGGGACGGGAGGGTAGGTGGGGCGGGGTGGGGGCGCGAGCGAGTTCCGGGCGCCGACGGTACGTCGCCGCCACGCCGCCGCAGGGCCGGCCGCGCGGAGGGTCGTTGTCCCCAGGGAGCGGACGTCGGAGCATGCGCTGCGCACGGGGGTCAGCCCGGGAGGTCGACATGCCCCGCTTCCTCTTCATCGGCGAGTACACACCGCAGGCGACGAAGGCCATCATCGCCGCGGGAGGCACAGCGCGACGTGCGGCCATCGAGAGGATGGCCACCGAGGTCGGCGGCCGGTTGGAGACCTTCCACTTCGCCTTCGGCACCGACGACGTCTACGCGATCGCCGAACTACCGGACGCGCGGACCGCGGCCGCCATGGCGCTCACGGTGAACAGCAGCGGGGTGGCCCGCGTGCGGACCGTGGTCCTCATGACCCCCGAGGAGGTCGACGAGGCGGTCCGGCTGCAGCCGACCTACCAGCCGCCGACCGGCTGAGCGAGGGTCAGGCCCGCCGGGTGAACAGGCAGAAGGGGTGCCCGGCGGGGTCGGCGTAGACGCGCACCACCTCGTGCTCGTCCTCGTGCCCGCCGAGCGGGGAGGCGCCGGCCTCCTCGGCCAGGGCACAGGCGGCCTCGAGGTCGTCGACCTCGACGTCGAGGTGCAGCTGCATCTGCTGGGTGCCGGGCTCCGGCGGCCACACCGGCGGCACGTGGCCGGCCTCGAGCTGGAAGGACAGCCCGGTGCTGCCGTCGGCGGGGCGCAGCGTCGCCCACTCCGGCTCGTCGTCGCGGATCGGCCAGCCGAGCAGCCGCTGGTAGAAGCGGGCCAGGCCGCGCGGGTCCGGGGTGCCGAGGACGGCGGCGGTGAGGCGGGACGTGGGCACTCAGTCCTCCAGGGCGAACAGCCGGGCGCCGTTGTCGTGCAGCACCGCGCGCAGCCAGTCCTCGCCGAGGTCGAGCCCGGCGAGGGCCGCCAGCTGCTCGGCGTAGGGGTACGGGATGGACGGGAAGTCGCTGCCGAGCAGCACCTTCTCGCGCAGCGCGCCCAGCCGCGGCCGCAGCGCCCGGTCGAAGGGCATGAGCCGCTCGGTGAACCCGGTGGCGAACATGGTGGTGTCCAGGTGCACGTGCTCGTACCGCTCGGCGAGGTCGAGGAACTCGCGGTACTCGGGCATCCCGAGGTGGGCGACCACCAGCCGCAGCCCGGGGTGGCGCTCGAGCAGGCCGGCCGCCGGCCCGGGGCCGGTGTGCTCGCCGCGCAGCGGACCCGAGCCGCAGTGGACGACCACCGGTGTCCCGGTCTCCTCCAGCCGCGACCACACCGGCTCCAGCAGCGGGTGGCGCGGGTCGAAGCCGCCCACCTGCACGTGCACCTTGAACACCCGGGCCCCGCGGTGCAGCGCCTCGGCCACGTAGTACGGCGCCTCGGGCTCGGGGAAGAACGTGGCCGAGGACAGCACCTGCGGGTGGGCGTCGGCGAAGGCGGCCGACCAGTCGTTGAGCCAGGCGGCCATCCCCGCCTTGTGCGGGTAGGGCAGCGTGGGGAACGCCCGCACGCCGAGCCGGCCGAGCACGGCCAGCCGCTCGTCCTCCGGCAGCGCGTAGTGCACCGGCCAGTCGGTGCCGTAGTGCTCCCGCGCCGCCTCGAAGTAGCCCCACACCTTGGCCTGCACCCGGGGCGGCAGGAAGTGCACGTGCACGTCGACCAGGCCGGGCAGGCCCAGCTCGCGCCAGAACCGCGGGACGTCGGCGTCGTCGACCGGCGGGGGCACGCTCATCGCAGCGTGACGACGACCTTGCCGCGCACCCGGCCGCCGGCCACGAGGTCGTGGGCCTCGGCGGTGCGCTCCAGCGGGAACGCCCGCGCGATCGACACCCGCAGCTGCCCGGCGTCGGCCATCCGGCCGAGCTCCTCGAGGTCGTGCCGCTCGGGCCGGACGAAGACGTAGCGCCCGCCCATCCCGTTGACCGCCGGGTCGACGACGCTGGCGACGCGGGAGACGTCGCGGACCTGCCGCGGCGCGTCGGCCAGCGTGTCGCCGCCGACGAGGTCGAGGACGGCGTCGACCGGCTCGGACAGCTGCCCGCTGACCGGGCCGGCCGCGTGGTCGAGCACCTCGGCGGCGCCGGCGTCGCGCAGGAAGCCGTGGTTGCGGGGGCTCGCGGTGCCGATCACGTGGGCGCCGAGCGCGACGGCGATCTGCACGGCGAAGAACCCGACCCCGCCGGCGGCCCGGTGCACCAGCACCCGGTCGCCCTCGCCGACGTCGAGCGCCTCGGAGAGCGCCTGGTAGGCGGTCAGCCCGGCCAGCGGCAGGGCGCCGGCCTCGGCGAAGGACAGCGAGCCCGGCTTGCGCGCCACGCAGCGCTGCGGGGCGGGCACCAGCTCGGCGGTGGTGCCCCACTGGACGTCGTCGCGGCGCAGGTAGCCGAACACCTCGTCACCGGGGGCGAGGTCGTGGACCGCCGGCCCGACCGCCTCGACGGTGCCGGCGAGGTCCCAGCCCGGCACGATCGGGAAGTGGTGCGGGAAGGCCCCGGCCAGGTGTCCCTCGCGGATGCCGACGTCGACCGGGTTGACCCCGGCGGCGTGCGCCCGCACCAGCACGGTGTCGGGCCCGACCGGCGGGTCGGGCAGGTCGTCGCGCAGCGCCAGGACGTCGGAGGAGCCGAACCGGTCGTAGGCGACGCCCCGCATCAGCGGCGGCCCTTGACGTACCGGCCGAACGCCTTCTGGATCTCCCGGCGGGAGTCCCGCTCGGCCAGGTCGTGCCGCTTGTCGTAGGACTTCTTGCCCTTGGCCAGCGCCAGGGTGGCCTTGACCTTGCCGTCCTTGAAGTACAGGTCCAGCGGCACGAGCGTCAGGCCGCCCTCGCGGGTCTTGCCGATCAGCTTGTCGATCTCCTCGCGGTGCATGAGCACCTTGCGCTTGCGGCGCGGGGCGTGGTTGGTCCAGGTCCCCTGCGTGTACTCGGGGATGTGGACGTGCTGCAGCCACACCTCGCCGCCGTCGACGGTGGCGAAACCGTCGACCAGCGACGCCCGGCCGGCGCGCAGGCTCTTCACCTCGGTGCCGGTGAGCACCAGACCGACCTCGTAGGTGTCGAGGATCGAGTAGTCGTGCCGCGCCTTCTTGTTCTGGGCGATGAGCTTGCGCCCCTGTTCCCGCGGCATCCTCCCAGGTTACCGGGCCGGTGCCCGCCCGCCCTCGGCCGCCGCGACCTCCCGGCGCAGCTGGGCGTACGTGGGGGCCTGCACCGGCAGGAACGCCACCTCGCGCACCCGGCGGGCGGTGTCGCTGCCGGCCAGGTAACCCGCTCCCCCGGCCACCGCCGACTCGAACCGGACCGCCTCGGCGGCGAGGTCGAGGGCGGTCAGCCGCAGCCGGGCGAGGTCGCCGGGGTGCACGCCGACCCGGTCGCCGGCGAGGTCCTCCAGCCGGCGGACGACGTCGTCGCGCCGCTCGCCCAGCGCGTCGCCGTCGGGGCGCAGGACGGCGGGCCGGTGCTCGGTGGAGGCGGTCAGCGCCGCGTCGGTGACGCCGACGGCCATCGCCGTCTGCAGCAGCACCATCGCCGGGCGGCAGACGGCGACGAAGGAGGCTAGGTCGTCGCTGAGCACGTGCCCCGCGCCGACGGCGACCCCGTCGAGGTCCAGCCCGCCGGTGCCGGTGCCGTTGAGGCCGAGCAGGTCGTAGGGCTCGGTGGGGGTCACGCCGTCGTCGGTGCGGCGCAGGCACACCACCAGCCGCCCCTCCTCGGAGGTCCGCACCGGGGTGACCACGACGGCGTCGTCGAAGAGGTTCGACGCCCAGGTGACCGTGCCCGACAGCCGCCAGCCGTCGCCGTCGCGGGTGGCGGTGACCGGCAGCGTGCCGGTGCCGGCGAGGTCGGCCAGCGCCGGGGCCATCGCGCTCGCGCCGGGGACGGTGCCGGCGCGCAGGCCGTCGACCAGGCCGTCGAGCGGCGCGGCCGGCGGGGAGGTGCGCAGGTACTCCAGCACCATCCGCTGCGACCACGCGGCGAAGGCGGTGGCCAGCGACACCGACGCCAGCCGGCGCACCATCCGCACCGCGGTCAGCAGCCCCTCGGTCGGGTCGTCGTCGTCCGTGCCGAAGGCACCGACGCCGCCCAGCCGCCGCAGGTGCAGGCGGACGTCGGCGCGCCCGGCGTCGACGTCCCCCGCCCCCGCTGCCGCCTGCTCGTGGATCCCGCTGACGTCGGCCGTCGTCATGCCCGCTTCCTACCCGCCTCCGGCTCCGGCCGCGACGGGAGGCGCGGGACCCCGGCCACCGGACGGACTAGAGCCGGACGTAGAGCCGCAGCGTGACGTACGCGGCGACGGCGGCCAGGCCCACGCCGGCGGCGGCGATGATCGGGCTGATCGTGGCGATCGCGCTCCAGTCGACCGGCGGGATGATCCCGGCCTTGATCGGCCCGGCCAGCGTCTTGTCGACGAAGAGCACCTTGGTCAGCACCAGGCCGCCGACGGCGAGCATCGCGCCGATGAGCCCGGCCAGCGCCGCCTCGAGGATGAACGGCAGCTGGGTGTACCAGCGGGAGGCGCCGACCAGCCGCATGATGTTGGTCTCGTTGCGCCGGTTGAACGCCGCGAGCTGGATCGTGTTGGAGATCAGCAGCAGGGCCGCCAGCGCCTGCACCACCGCCACGGCGATCGTCGCGTTGCGGGCGCCGTTGAGCAGGCTGAACAGCCGGTCGAGGAAGTCACCCTCGTCGCGCACCTGGTCGACGCCGTCCTGCCCGTTGGGGAACTCCGCGGCGATGACCTCGTAGCGCTCGGGGTTGACCAGCTCCACGCGGAAGCTCTCCGGCAGCGCGTCCGGCGGGGTGTTCTCGACCAGCTCGGGCTGCTGGGAGAACTGCTGCCGGAAGCGCTCGTAGGCCTCGTCCTTGGACTCGTAGAGGTAGGTGGCCACCTCCGGCGAGTCGGCGAGCTGGGTCTCGATGGCGCTGCGCTGCTCGTCGGTGACGTCGTCGGCCAGGAAGATGGAGACCTGCACCTTGTCGTAGTAGATCTCCTTCATGTCGGAGATCATCCCGGCGATGAGCAGGCCGGTCCCCATGAGACCGAGCGAGATGGCCGTGGTCAGGATCATCGCGACCGTCATGGTCAGGTTGCGACGCAGCCCGGTGGCCACCTCGGAGAGGACGAAGTTGACGCGCATGGGTTCCCTGTCGTGAGGTGCAGGAGGTGGCGGGGGGCGACCAGCGGTCAGCGGCCGACGCCGTAGACGCCGCGCGACTGGTCGCGGGTGATCTGGCCCCCGTTGAGCTCGATGACGCGGCGGCGCATGGAGTCGACGATGTGGTAGTCGTGCGTCGCCATGATCACGGTGGTGCCGGTGCGGTTGATCCGCTCCAGCAGCAGCATGATCCCCTCGCTGGTCTCCGGGTCGAGGTTGCCGGTGGGCTCGTCGGCGAGCAGCACCAGCGGCCGGTTGACGAAGGCGCGGGCGATGGCCACCCGCTGCTGCTCACCGCCGGAGAGCTCGTGCGGCAGCCGGTTGGCCTTGCCGTCGAGGCCGACCATCTCCAGCACCTCGGGGACGACGCGCTTGATGGTGCGGTGCGGCTTGTTGATGACCTCGAGGGCGAAGGCCACGTTCTCCGCCACCGTGCGGTTGCGCAGCAGGCGGAAGTCCTGGAAGACGCAGCCCATGGTGCGGCGGAGCTTGGGCACCTGCCACTTGCTCATGCCGTTGAGCGTCTTGCCGTTGACGGTGATCGTGCCGCGGGTCGGGTCGTCCTCCTTGAGCAGCAGGCGGAGGAACGTCGACTTGCCGGAGCCCGAGGAGCCGATGAGGAAGACGAACTCCCCCTTGTCGATCTCCGTCGTCACGTCATCGAGGGCCGGCCGGGGGCTGGCCGGGTAGAGCTTGGTGACGTGTTGCAATTCGATCACGAGGGGCCACGGTACCTGTCCGGAGCCGCACCCTGGTCGGTTGGCACCGAGACGCACCGGGAGCGGTTCTGCGACCTCCCCCGCTACCCAGCGGGATCGCGCTCCCACCCGCGCCGCGGTGTGACCGAGGCGACGCTCAGCCGGCCGGCACGCTCTCCTGCTGCCGGCGCCACCGGATGCCGGCCTCGATGAAGGAGTCGATGTCGCCGTCGAGCACGGCGGCGGTGTTGCCGGTCTCCTGCTCGGTGCGCAGGTCCTTGACCATCTGGTACGGGTGCAGCACGTAGGAGCGCATCTGGTTGCCCCAGCTGGAGCCCTCGCCCTTGAGCGCGTCCATGGCCGCCCGCTGCTCCTCCTGCCGCTTGGCCAGCAGCCGCGCCTGCAGCACGCGCATCGCCGCGGCCCGGTTCTGGATCTGGCTCTTCTCGTTCTGACAGGAGACGACGATGCCGGTGGGCAGATGGGTGATCCGGACGGCGGAGTCGGTGGTGTTGACGCTCTGCCCGCCGGGCCCGCTCGACCGGAAGACGTCGATGCGGATCTCGTTCTCCGGGATGTCGACATGGTCGGTCTGCTCGACGACGGGCAGCACCTCCACGCCGGCGAACGACGTCTGCCGGCGGCCCTGGTTGTCGAACGGCGAGATGCGCACCAGCCGGTGGGTGCCCTGCTCGACCGACAGCGTGCCGTAGGCGTAGGGCTGCTTGACGGCGAAGGTGGCCGACTTGATGCCGGCCTCCTCCGCGTAGCTGGTGTCGTAGACCTCGACGGCGTACCGGTGCCGCTCGGCCCAGCGCAGGTACATCCGCATGAGCATCTCGGCGAAGTCCGCGGCGTCGACCCCGCCGGCCTCCGAGCGGATGGTCACCAGCGCCTCGCGGGAGTCGTACTCGCCGTTGAGCAGCGTGCGGACCTCGAGCTCGTCGATCGCCTTGCGCAGGCTCTCCAGCTCCCGCTCGGCCTCGGCCGCGGTGTCCGCGTCGTCCTCCTCCGCGGCCATCTCGTGCAGCAGGCCGACGTCGTCGAGCCGGCTGCGCAGCTCCTCGACCCGACGCAGGTCGCCCTGCAGGTAGGACAGCCGGGAGGTCAGCGCCTGCGCGGCCTCGACGTCGTTCCAGAGGTCGGGCGCGGCGGCCTGCTGCTCGAGGTCGGCGACCTCCCGGCGCAGCCGGTCGACGTCGAGGACGGACTCGATGCTCCTGAGGGTCGTGTCGAGTTCGTCGAGGACGACGGAGAAGTCTGCGGCCACGTCGATCCAGGGTAGTGCGCCCGCGCGCCGGGGGGGCGGGGCGGCGCGGTCAGCCGGTCCGCTCGGCCATCCACCCGGGGACGGCGCCGGGCGGGCGGGGGAAGTCGCGCAGCTCCGCGAGCAGCGCCTCGCGCGGCAGCGGCGGGCCGGCGGGCTCGGCGTCGCCGTTGAACAGCGGCAGCAGCCGGCCGGTGGACCGGTCGAGGACCATCTCGGTCTGCAGCCAGGTGCCGCGCTCCGGCGTCCACATGACCCGCTTGAGCTCCTCGACGGCGGCGCGGACGGCGTCGGGCACCGCCACCGGCAGCGGCCGCCCGTCGCCGGGGTCGGCGACGAGCTCGTCGCGGCGGACGTCCCCGACCACCGTGGCGCGGTACCGGACGCGCGCCGCGCCGGCCGGCACCGCACCCAGCAGGGCGGCGCCGAGGTCGCGCAGGACGGCGGGGGTGTCGCGGGCAGCCGGGGTCACGCCCGCCATCCTCGCAGCGCCCCGCCGGGTGGCCGGGGCGGCGCCGGGTACCCCCGGTGGCATGAGCGAGCCCCGGCGGAAGCGCACCCGCGCGGACTACGAGCGCGGCCTGCCCGACCACCACGACCCGACGGCGGGCATCGGCGGCGCGGCGCCGGCGCAGTCGGCGCTCACCCTCCGGCTGGTGCTGGCCGCCTTCGGGTTGGTCACGTGCACGGTGTTCGGGATCCTGTGGCTGGGCACCGACCTGCCGGCCTGGCCCGCGGTGCTCCTGTTCGTCCTGGCCGCGGTGGCGCTGGTCGACCTCGTCGTGGTGGCCCGGCGCAAGCTGCGCGGAGAACCCGGCTAGGGCCGGAAGGTGTCGGCGGTCACGGCGGTTGCAGCCGCACGTCACCGCCGTCCGGGAGGAGCCGTCCATGCGCGCCGTCGTCTACACGGAGTACGGGGATCCCGAGGTCGTGGGCGTCGGGGAGGTCGACGAGCCGCACGCCGGACCGGGCCGGGTCCGCGTGGCCGTGCGCGCCGCGAGCGTCAACCCGATCGACTGGAAGCAGGTCACCGGCCTGATGGCCCGCGGCGCCGCGCCGGACGGGCCGGCCGTGCCCGGCGTCGACGCGGCCGGGGTGGTCGACGAGGTCGGCGAGGGCGTGACCGGCGTGCGGGTCGGCGACGCGGTGTTCGGGCTGGGCCGCGCCACGGCCGCCGAGCACGCCGTCCTCACCGCCTGGGCGCCCGTCCCGGCGGGCACCGGCCTGGAGGAGGCCGCCGGGCTCGGCGTCGCCGGGGAGACCGCCGTCCGCGTGCTCGACCTGCTCGGGCTGCCGGAGGGCGCCACCGTCGTCGTCGACGGCGCCAGCGGCGGCGTGGGCGGGGCCACCGTGCAGGTCGCCGTCAGCCGGGGGCTGCGGGTCGTCGGCACCTCCTCGCCGGCCAACGCCGACTACGTCCGGTCCCTCGGCGCGCTGCACACCCCCTACGGCGAGGGCCTGCCCGACCGGGTGCGCGGACTCGTCCCGGACGGGGTGGACGGCGCCGTCGACACCGCGGGCCGCGGCTCGGTGCGCGACCTGGTGACGCTGACCGGCGACCCCGGCAGGGTCGTCACCGTCGCCGACTTCGGTGCCGGCGACCTCGGCGTGCACGTGACCACCAGCAGCGAGGGCGCCGCGCCCCGGCTGGCCGAGGTCGCGCGGCTGGCGGCCGACGGCCGGCTGCGGCTGCCGGTCGCCGACACCTACCCCCTGGAGCGGGCCGCCGAGGCGCTGCGGCGCAGCCGCGAGGGGCACGTGCGCGGCAAGCTGGTGCTGACCCCCTAGCGCTGCGGGTCCAGCGCTCGCAGGTCTAGGGCTCGCGGGTCTCGGCGAGCACCCAGCGCAGGTAGTCGGGGTCACCGCCGGCCACCGGCACGGCGAGGACGCACGGCACGTCGTAGGGGTGCAGCTCGCGCGTGCGGGCGACCAGCGCCGGGACCAGCGAGCGGCGGGTGTGCAGCGCCACGCGGGTCTCCGGCTCGTCGTGCACCGCGCCCTCCCACCGGTACACCGAGCGGATCGCGGTGAGCTGGTGCCCGCAGGCGGCCAGCCGCTCCTCCACCAGCGTCCGCGTGTAGCCGGCCAGCCAGCCGGCGTCCGGCCCGGTGACGACGACCTCGACCACCTCGGTGTCCACGCCGCCATCCTGCGGGGCGTGCCCGGGTGCGCGCGGGGTAGGGGCCGCCCATGACCGACGACCTGACGATCGACATCGACGGCGACCAGTACGTCCTCCGCCAGAGCACCGAGGGGCTGCAGGTCGGCCGCCGCGTGGGCGGCGAGGTGAGGTGGCTCGACGAGGTCGACCCGGCCCTGCTGCCGGAGGACGCCCGCGCCGCGCTCGCCGAGGGCGACACGGCCAACCCCGCCCTGCAGACGGCGATCGGCGGCATCGTGCAGGCCGAGGTCGAGCGCGGCGGCTGACCCGGGGCGGCAGGGGCCATGCCGGCTGCGCATCACCGTCGGCATTGGCCTCACCCGGCGCGGGCCTGCGACGCTCCGGCACGGCGTCCCCAGTCGCCCCCCTGGGGACGCCACTCCGACGTCCCGGACGGAGGTCGACGGTGCCGACGCGTCCCTACACCGTCGCGGTCGACGACGCCGTCCTCGCCGACCTCCGCGACCGCCTGGCCCGCACGCGGTGGACCGACAGCGTGGCCCCCGGTTGGGACCGGGGCGCCGACGTCGGCTACCTGCAGGACCTCGTGGCGTACTGGCGGGACGGCTACGACTGGCGGGC
This sequence comes from Geodermatophilus sp. SYSU D00814, assembly GCF_054050055.1. NCBI lineage: Bacteria > Bacillati > Actinomycetota > Actinomycetes > Geodermatophilales > Geodermatophilaceae > Geodermatophilus > Geodermatophilus sp. SYSU D00814. Next base: position 23,770 of record NZ_JBJGYP010000002.1, on the reverse strand, counting down.
CGAGGAGAAGGCGCTCAACGACGCCGACCAGCTGTGGGCCGACGTCGACACCCCCGCCGGGCGGTTCGGGCTGCACGTCGTGCGGGGGCGCAGCGCCACCGCCCCGGGCCTGCCGCTGCTCCTGCTCCACGGCTGGCCGATGACCTCGCTGCAGATGCGCAAGATCACCCCGCTGCTGGCCGCCGAGGGCTTCGACGTCGTCGTCCCGTCCCTGCCCGACTACGGGTTCTCCGCGCGGCCCACCGCGCCGGGGGTGAGCAACGGGCCGGTCGCCGAGGCGCTGCACCGGCTGATGACCGAGGAGCTCGGCCACGCCCGCTACGGCGTGCGGGCGAGCGACATCGGCGCCGGGGTCGCCGCGGCGATGGCCATGGCCCACCCCGAGGCGGTCGTCGGGCTGCACGTGAGCGGGAGCAACCCGTGGACCGACCTGGACTCCCTGCCCGCCGACCTCACCGCCGAGGAGCGGCAGATGGTCGACGACGCCCGGGCGTTCCGGGACCGGCACTTCGCCTACGCGCTCCTGCAGGGGACGACGCCGCAGACCCCGGCCGTCGCGCTCAACGACTCCCCCGCGGGCCTGGCCGCCTGGCTGGTGGAGAAGTACCGCGCCTGGAGCGACAACGACGGGTCGGTCGAGGACGCGTTCACCCGTGACGAGATCCTCGCCGAGCTGACCGTCTACTGGGTGACCGGGACGATCGGCTCGTCGATGCGGCTCTACTACGAGAACCTCCACGCGGCCGGCGGCTGGGGCACCATCGACGTCCCCACCGGCTACGCGATGCTCCCGGCGGACTTCTTCCGCACCCCGCGCTCCTGGGTCGAGCGCACCGGCCGGGTCGACTCCTGGACCGAGCTGCCGCGCGGCGGGCACTTCGCCGAGCACGAGGTCCCCGACCTGCTCGCCGCCGACATCCGGGCCTTCTTCGAGCCGCTGCGCTGACCGTGGCGCCGCAGCGGGAGCAGGTCCTGGTCACCAGCCGGGCGCAGTGGCGGGCGTGGCTCGCCGAGCACTCCGCCACCTCCCCCGGCATCTGGCTGGTGACGTGGAAGACGGGCTCCGGGGAGCCGCACGTCGACTACGACGCCGTCGTCGAGGAGGCGCTGGCCTTCGGCTGGGTGGACAGCCGGCCGCGGTCGCTGGACGACCGGCGCAGCCAGCTGCTGCTCACCCCGCGCCGGCCCGGCAGCAACTGGTCGCGGAAGAACAAGGAGCGGGTGGCGCGGCTCACCGACGCCGGGCTCATGGCCGACGCCGGCCTGGCCGCGGTGCGCGCCGCGCAGGCCGACGGCAGCTGGAGCGCGCTCGACGAGGTCGAGGAGCTGGTCGAGCCCGCGGACCTCGCCGCCCGGCTCGACGCGGTCCCCGAGGCGCGCCGGTCCTGGGACGCCTTCCCGCGGAGCACGCGGCGGGCCGTCCTGGAGTGGCTGCTCGCCGCCCGGACCGAGGACACCCGCGACCGCCGGCTCACCGAGACCGTCGAGCGGGCCGCGCGCGGCGAGCGGGCCAACCAGTGGCGGCAGCCGGGCACCGCCCGCTGACCTGCCGGGGGCGTGTCCTCGGGCCCGCGGAGCAGGGACCTCCGACCCGTTCCGGCGACCCGTGACCGTCCTAGCGTCGTCCCCGGACGCCGACCACCCGGCGCCCGGGACGCCCACGTCAGGGAGTCGTCATGACCGTTCCCGTCGACCGGCCGCCCGCCGCGGCCGAGGAACCCCCACCGCCCACCGAGGCGACGAACGCACCCGCCGCCCCGGAGGAGAGCAGCAAGCCCGGCATCGAGGACCGCCGATGGCTGCTGTTCGCCGTCGTGGTGGCGTTCATCGTGCTCGCCTTCACCGGCATGCTCGTGCTCACCGCCCTCGGCGGCGGGTCGAACTACATCCCCTGGGGCGACTGACGCACCGGCCGGTGCGTCAGCCGGCCACCAGCTCCAGGGCCGCCTCGGGCCACCACTGACCGGCCGGGGGCCCGCCACCGCAGGTGCCGTCGGAGTCGCCGGGCTGCTTGACCCACAGCAGCGCGTCGAGCCGGGGGACGTCGGTGGAGGTCGTCGGCGGCTCGCCGAGCGCCCGCCCCGGCGGGTTGCACCAGCGGCCCTCCTCGCTGCCGCTGTCCTCCGGCGGGCCGGCACCGTTGCGGCTGGTGTCGACGACGAAGTGGGCGGGCGGTGCCCCCTCGGGGGCACCGCCCTCCAGCACGCGGGACAGCTCGGTGCCGTACTCCGTGCTGGCCTCGGTCGTCTCGTAGTTGGAGACGTTGAGGGCGAACCCGTCGGCCACGTCGATGCCGCTGCGGCGCAGCGCGTCGGCGAGCGCCGGCAGGTCCTGGACCCAGCTGGCGTTGCCGGCGTCGACGTAGACGCGCGCTCCGGGCTGCCGGTCGAGGATGGCCACCGCCTGGGAGAGGACCTCGTAACGCGCCGCGGGGTCCACGCCCGGACAGCCGACCAGCGCCTGGGGAACGGCGTCGGGCTCCAGCACGACCACGGCGGGGCGGTCGCCGAGGGCCGCGGCGAAGCTGCCGATCCAGGAGAGGTAGGCGTCGGCGTCGGAGGCGCCGCCGCTGGAGTACAGGCCGCAGTCGCGCCCCGGCACGTTGTAGGCCACCAGCACCGGGAGCTCGCCCTCCTCCGCGGCGGCCAGTGACACCTGCTCCACCCTCGGGAACGGGTTCTCCGGCGAGGCGATCCAGACGGCGGTCGGCTGCTCGGCCAGTTCGGTGAGCGCCTCGGCGTCCTCGGTGCGCCCCTCGGCCCGAGCCTGCTCCACCGCGACGGGACCGTGCCCCTCGGGGTCGAGCCACAGCTCCTGCCCCGCGAGCCGGCTGTCGCTCGGGTCCTCGGTCGGCGTCGCCGTCGTGGGCTCGCTGCTCCCGGCCCGGCTCTCCTCGGGGGTGGCGGTGTCCGGCGTCCCGCCACCCCCGCAGGCGACGGTGGAGGCGGCGACGGTGCCCAGCACCGCACCGCGCAGCCACCGCCGACGGCGGGTGGGTGCGGTCATCCGACGTGCACCCAGCGGGCGGGAGAGGGCACACCCTGGTCGTCGAGCACGACCAACATGTACCAGCCCGACGGCGCCAGCCCCTCCTCCTCCGGGACGGTCAGCTCGACGGTCCCGCTCCCGCAGCAGCCGTCCGGGCAGTGCCCGGCCGCGGCGTGCGCCCCGCCGTCCTCGGGACAGCTGCCCGGGGAGACCTCGAGCGCGACGGACCGCTGCTCGGTGTCGGTCTGGTGCGTGACGGCACTCGGCCGCAGCAGCCGGGCCTCGGCCACCTCGGCGCCGTCGGTGGTGACGGCGAAGCTGCTCCCGCGGGTGATCTCCTCCGGGGCGCCGGTGATCTCCGGCCGGTCCCCCGCGAAGAGGTACGGCGGCGAGTAGATCTCGATCCGCGTCTCGAAGGTGCCGCTGCGGGTCTCCTCCGCGTCGGCGAACAGCGGGTCCGAGCCCATCGTCATGACCCGCCCGTCGGGCAGCAGCAGCGCGGTCGCGTGGTAGTTGCGGCCGATGAAGTTCGGCGCCACCTCCCGCAGCGTGCCGGTGGCCGGGTCGTAGAGGGTCGTCAGGTTCAGGTCGCTCTCCTCGTTGCCGCGGTAGTCCACGGAGCCGCCGGTGAGCAGCGTCGTGTCGTCGGGCAGCGTGACCGCGTTGAGGTAGCGGACGGGGCTCGGGTACTCCGGCGCCGGCTCGTAGCGCGGGGCCACCCCGTCGTCGAGGTCGACCACGTTGAACCGGTCGGTCGACTCCGGGCTGTCGCCGACCAGGCCGCCGCCGACGATGCCGACCCGCTGGTCCTGCACCGGGGCGAGGAAGAACGAGGCACTGGTCTCGTTGTACTCCGGGTCCTCGAGGCCGTGGACGTCCTGCCAGGAGTTGTCCGTGACGTCCCAGATGCCGGGCTGGCGCCCGGCCTCGGCGGGGCCGTACCCGGTGTTGGAGCCGCTGTAGAAGACGTGCCGGCCGTCGGCCAGCCGGAACAGCCCCGGGTAGGTCGGGAAGTACCGGAAGAGGTCGGGCTGGTCGGTCCAGGTTCGGGTGGCCGGGTCGTAGATCTCGTTGTCGCCCGGCAGGATCCGGCCGTACTCGTCCAGACCGGAGACGGCCAGGACGCGGCCCCCCTCGAGGCCGATGAGGGTGGGGTACCAGCGGGCCTCGTCCAGCCGGCCGGTCGGCCGGTAGGTCTCGGTGGCGACGTCGAACTCGTAGGAGGCGTCGAGCCCCTGGAAGTTCTGCTTCTGCTTGGTCACGCCGGCGCCGCGGATGGACAGCTCCGCCCGCTGGGCGGCCGGGAGGCCCTGCACCCCGTAGGAGCGCTCCTCCTCGGCGACGTACTCGTCGCCGGTCCCCTCGGCCTCCACCCACACGTCGGCGACGCCGCTCATCGGCGAGCCGTCGGGCATCTGGTGCCAGGCCGGCACCGTGACCTCCTCGGTGGAGGTGTAGGTCAGGCCGCTGGAGGTGAACTCCGTGCCCACGGGCAGGGTGATCGCCTCCTCGTGGTCGTTGGTGATCGTGAGGACGCCGGCGGCCCGGTCGACCTGCTCGTCGAGCCGCTCGTACCGGCGGGTGCCGCCGGCGATGAGGAGGTTGCCGTTGGGCAGGTAGGCGTGCCCGCCGCAGAAGAGGTCCTCGGGGGTGGGGACCTCCTTGGTGTCGCCCGTCACCGGGTCCCAGACGATCGAGCGGAAGGAGCCCGCCTCGAACCGCTCCGCGTTGTTCCCCGAGCCGGCGATGAGCAGCACCTTGCCGGTGGACAGCAGCGCCGCGTGGATCGCCGAGACCCGGTACTCCTCCGGCAGCTCGACGGTCTCCCAGAAGCCGTTCTGCGCCTGGTAGTCCTCCTGGTTGCGCTGGTACTCGTAGTGGAGGCGCTCGGCGACGTCGACCACGACCGGCCCGTTCGCCGCGACGACACCCGTGGCGGCGGCACTGACCAGCGCCGCGTTGCGCAGCCGGCGCAGCGGTCCGGCCACCCGACGGCTCATCGGAGGCTCTCCTGCGGGACGCGCGCGAGCTGCACGGGGGCGACGACGGCGGAGGCGATGGCAGGCGTGTCGGGGATGACGTTGTCCTCGATCCGGTAGGCGGGCGCCGCCTGGCGACGGGCGGCGGTGGTCGTCAGCCAGCAGGCGACGGGGAAGAGACACATGAGGGCGCTGAGCACCGCCCAGGCGTGGACGGCGGGGTGCACGTGGCCCAGCGGCACGGAGGCGACGACCACCCCGACGAACAGGCCGCCCCAGGCCAGGTGACGCCGGAAGACGCCGAGGTGGTCACCGGACACCGCGCCCTTGCGGGTGACGACGAAGCCCGGCTCCTGCCGGAGCACCGCCTGCCGCAGCGCCTGGACGTAGACCGGCGCCGACATCGCCGACATCGCCATCCCGGCCACGCCGGAGGAGCCCTCCTGCTCGTGGGGGCTCACGTTGTGCCGGCGGTTCCAGAAGTAGACGCCGAGGTGGAGCACCGCGGAGTTCACGTAGAGCATCAGCCACAGCTGCGCGGTGACCACCAGGCCACCCACGCCGGTGAGCATGAAGGCACTGAGGTTCAGCGCGCCGAGCACCCAGCTGACCGCCGCGGACGGGTAGTAGGCCAGCAGCATCGTGTAGTGCGCCCGGCCGGCCCACGACAGCTGCCGGAAGTGACGCCGGTACTGCTGCAGGATCGTCTGGTCCGCGCCGCAGGCCCACCGGTGCTGCTGGGTGAAGAAGTCCCGCCAGGTCCCCGGCCCCTCGCCGACGGCCAGGACGTCGGGGGTGTACACCGACTTCCAGCGGGCGCCGGTCTCCGGGTTGCGCGAGGAGTGCCACACCAGACTCGTGGCGGCGTCCTCGGTGATGGAGTCCTGCAGCCCGCCGATGGCGCGCAGGGCCGTGATGCGGACGGCGTTGTTCGTGCCCACGAACATCGCCGAGGCGAGCCGGTTGCCCGCCCGCTGCAGCACGCTGTGGAACATGTACTGCTGCGACTCCGCGCCCTTGGTGACGACGTTGTCGTAGTTGCCGTACACCTGCGGACCGACGACGAAGGCGACGTCGGGGTCGCGGAAGTAGCCGACGAGCCGCTCGACCATGTTCGCGTGGGGCACGTGGTCGGTGTCGACCGAGACCCACAGGTCGTAGTCGTCGCCGTGTGCGTCGAGCCACGCGTTGTAGTTCCCGTGCTTGGTGCGCGCCTTGAAGCCGCCGGTCGGCTGGTTCCAGCGCTCGATCCCCTTGCGGGTGAAGTGCCGGACGCCGAGCTCGGTGCACATCGTCCGGACGGCCGCGTCGTCGCCCTCGTCGAGCAACCAGACGTCGAGCCGACCGTCGTAGTGCATGCGGCAGGCGGCCTCGAGGGTGGCCCGGACCATCTCCAGCGGCTCCTTGCCGGGGACGATCGTGGTGATGAAGGCGACCCGCTGGCCGGCCAGCGGCGTCATGGGGACGGGGTCGCGGGCGTTGAGGGTGGCCAGCGCCAGGGTGATCACGTTGACCATCTGCAGCAGGCCGATCACGGCGACGCTGCCGAGCAGCACGTACGCGAGCACCGAGCGCCAGTCGCCGACGTACTGCGCGTGGTGGGAGGGCAGCAGCAGCCAGACGAGGAAGCCGAGCTCGAAGCCGAAGGCGCCGAGGACCAGCAGCCGCGCGCGGAACCGGGCCCAGCCTCGGGTGATCAGCCGGAACTGGACGCGGCCGTCCGTCGTCGGCTCCTGCAGGGGACCGGCGAGCTCGCTGAAGTCGGCGTAGGGGTAGGTCGCGGCCGGGGTGCGGTCAGCCACACCGGGACGTGACCGGGAGGCTGCCTCCTTCCCGGGAGGCGACCGACGGGGCCGACGGCGCGCGGCAGGGCAGAGCGGTTACGAGCAAGGCGGGACCCATTCGACAGTCGAGCGGAACGGCACGCACGCGGGTGCGCGCCGCCGGTGGACAGGCGAGGACGGAGGACCCGGGGAACGGGGCCGTCCGGGGCTGCCGGCGTCGCGGCAGGCTCCGGCGGTCCGGTCCCGCACCCGCGCGCCGGTGCGCGGGATCGGGGGGAGCCGATCGGGTCCTCTCGGTCAGCACCCGGCCGGGTGCCTGACGCACGGTAAGCACGCGCGCTCGTCGGATGTCGTACCGATCGGGGGAACCTGCACCATGGCGCCGACGACGCGGTGTGTCGGGCACGACTCGCGGGTCCGTGATGACTGTCCGTGACCATCACTGAGGTCACGAGAGTGACTCTCGTCACTTTCCGATACGAGAGAGGCCCCTCAGACCCCTTCCAGCATCGACCACCGGGACCGGGCCGCCGACGGCGGGTGTCGCCTCGTCACTGCTGAGCGGCGAACCGCTCCTCGAGCAGGCGGTTGACCGAGCCCTCCGCCTCGTCGACGGCGGAGGCGTTCTGCGGGCTCGGGCACCGGTCCCACGCGCTGCGCGCGACGCCGAGGGCGATGTAGGCGACCGCGATGTCGAGGTCGAGCCGGTCGATGCTGGTGATGGTCGGACCCATGACGACCTCCTGGCCAACGGTGCCTGTGAGCTGCACGTTAGGACGCAGGTGTGACGGTTCTGATACGTCGGGATCATCGGCAGGTGCCGATCCGTTCCGTCCGGCACTCCCTCCCCCTAGCGTCGGCGCCGACCCACCGGAGGACGACCGAAGGGGACCCCGTGACCGGCTCGACCACCCTCACCCGCGAGCGCGCCGACCTGATCGAGTCGCTGCGGCGGCACCGCGCGTTCCTGCGGTTCACCGTCCGCGACCTGACCGACGAGCAGGCGACGCGGCGGCCGACCGCCAGTGCCCTGAACCTGGCCGGGCTGATCAAGCACGTGGCGGCCACGGAGGCCGGCTGGGTGCGGTTCGCCGAGGGCGGCGCCGAGGCGATGAACCGCAACTGGGGCCCCGACGCCGCGAACCGGCACTGGCACCTCGCGCCCGGGGAGACGCTGGCCGGCGTGCTGGCGCACTACGAGGAGGTCGCCCGGCACACCGACGAGCTCGTCGCCACCGTGCCCGACCTCGACGCCGAGCACGCGCTGCCGGAGGCACCCTGGTTCGAGCCGGGCGCCTGCTGGTCGGTCCGGCGCGTGTTCCTGCACGTGATCGCCGAGACCGCCCAGCACGCCGGCCACGCCGACATCCTGCGGGAGTCGATCGACGGCCAGAAGACGATGGGCTGACCTCCGTTCGGGCACGCGCCCCGATCGAGCAACCCCGCCCCCGAGCGTGTGCGCCGACGCCGCAGACGATGCCGCGGGACCCGGCTCCTGCGCACACGCTCGTCCCCCGAGCCCACGAGGTGCTCGACTCGACCGCGCGCCTGCCGTACTGACCCAGCGTGGGCACGTGACCGAGGACGGGTGAGGACGCGTCGTCCAGGCCCGGACCTGCGACCGACGAGGCGAGAACCTCTGGCGGCTGACGATCCCGTTCCGCAACGTGTTGCTGCGCGACTGCCTCGTCACCGTCCTCGAGGAGGAGTCATGAAGACGACGCGCACGTCCGTGGTCATCGTCGCGGCCGCCGCCGGGCTGGTGGCCGCGACTGGACCCGCGCAGGCCGATCCGCTACCGACGGAGCCCCAGACCATCGAGTTGCCGGGGACCGACACCGATGGCGACGCGGGCTACTGCCCGTTCCCGGTGACCATCGAGTTCTTCAGCGACCAACAGGTCACAGCGACCACGCTGCCCGACGGTGCCACGGCGTTCCGCTTCACCGGCCATGCGGAAGCGATCGTGACCAACGCCGACACGGGCGAGTCGATCACCTACAACGTCAGCGGCCCAGGAACGCAGACCGTCTTCCCCGATGGCTCCTTCGCCATCGACGCAGCCGGCCCGAACCTCTTCTGGACAACCGTGGAGAACACCGAACCCGCCGGAGTACTGCCCCTCGCGTACACCACCGGGCGCGTGCGGTTGACCGTTGACGAGAACGGTCAGACGACCAGCTACCGGCTGAACGGCCGCTCCACGGATGTCTGCGCGGAGTTGGCGGGCTGACGTCGGACGGCGCCGCCGGTGCCCGGGCGGTCGGCGTCGACCCAGCGCTGACAGCGCTAGAGTGCATGCATGGCGACGATCCAGGTCCGCGATGTCCCTGAGGACGTCCACCGGACCTACCGGCGGCGGGCTGCGGAAGCCGGCATGAGCCTGCAGGAGTACCTGCTCGGCGAGTTGGTCGAGGGCGCGCGCGCCCAGACCCCGGCCGAGGTCGTGGCGGAGGTCGAGCAGCACCTGGAGCGGAGTGCCGGTCAGGGCTTCGCTGGGTCGTCCTCGGTCGACGTCGTCCGCGCCGACCGCGACTCCCGGTGAGGGTCCTCGACGCGTCCGTCGTCATCGACGCCATGGCCGTCGCCGGGCCCACCGGAGACCGCGCCCGCCGCCTCGTCCGCGACGAGTCGTGGCTGCACCTGCCGGCGGTGGCGGGAGCGGAGATCACCTCGGCGCTGCGGAGCATGGCTCTCCGCGGCCGGCTGAGCGCCGGGGACGCCCGCATCGCCGCGGTGCGCGCCTCACGGCTGCGCGCGCGGCGCTACCCGTTCGAGCCCTTCCTCGAGCGGGTGTGGGACCTGCGCGAGAACGTGACCGTCTACGACGCCTGGTACGTCGCGCTGGCCGAGACCCTCGGCGCACCGCTGGTCACCGCGGACGATCGGTTGCGCCGCGCCGACGGTCCGCGCTGCGCGGTCCTCAACCCGGAGCAGGCACTCGACCGCTGATCGCCCTCCTCAGCGGTCGACGTAGCGGTCGGTCTCGACGACGAACTGGCCGGTGGCGGTGTTGGCGTCGACGAACTCCGGCAGCAGCGGGATCCGCACCGTCACCGTCGCGCACACGGAGAACTCCTCCCCCGGCGCCAGCGACGGCGCGTAGCTCCCCGCCGCGGCACAGTCGGCGCCGGCCGGGGCGAAGGCCAGCCGCACGTCGGTGGCCTCCACCGACTGGTCGGCCACCGCCAGCTGCGCGGCCCGCTCGGCCCGCGCCAGCCCGGAGGTCGCGTCCGGCGCGGTGGCCAGCGCCCGGCCGGCCTCCCGCGCGGCCGCCGTCGCCGCCAGCACCCCACGCTGCACCGCGGAGAACCCGGCCACCACGTAGACCAGCGGCACGAACACCACCAGCGCGATGAACACGAACTCCACCAGCGCCGACCCGCGCTCGCCCCGGACCTGCCCGAGCCGGGCCCGCAGCCACCTCACGCGGCCTCCTCCACCGCGCGGCCGGTCACGTCCATCGGCAGCAGGTCGCCCAGCCCGGCCAGCAGGGTGGGCACCGCGCCGACGCAGCGCACCGTCACCAGCACCAGCCCGGTCGGGTCGACCTCCTCGGTGGCGGTGCACACCAGCCCCTCGGCGGTGCCGGTCGACGTCGCCTGCGCCACCGTGGTCAGCGCCCGGCCGGTGGCCGCCGACGTCGGCACGTCGGCGTTGGCCGCGTACCGGGCGCCCTCCTGCGCGCCGGCGGTGACCACGTTGCGCACGTGCACGTAGACGGCCACCTGCAGCACCGCCAGCAGCAGCACCACGACCAGCACCGACACCAGCACGAAGTCGACGACCGCACCGCCCCTCTCGGCGGTCAGGTGATGGAACGGCCTCGCTGCAGGGGCCCGCCGCGAGCCTGCGAGCGGTGGGGGGCAGCGAGGTCCTTCACCCACCGTTCGTGACGGAGGCCAGCGCGTTCTGCACCGCCGCCACGATCGCCTCGCGGAACGGCACCAGGATGGCCAGCACCAGGGCCGCCGTCATCACGGTGATCATGACCCAGCCGGGCACGTCGCCCCGCTCGGGGTCGTCGTCCCGCAGCCGTGCGACCAGCGCCGCCGTGAGCGTGAGAAGCCAGGCCAGTGCCCGCATCCGTCGTCCTCCTCCGTTGTGCCGGCGCTCAGCGCGCCAGCGAGACGATGCTGATCAGCCCCGGGAACAGGGCGAACAGGACGGTGACCGGCAGCACCAGGAAGACGACCGGCACCATCATGGCGATCTCCTTCCGGCCGCCGGCCTCGAGCAGCCGGCGTTTGCCGGCCTCCCGGGCGTCGGCGGCCTGGGCGCGCAGCACCTCGGCCAGCGGGGTGCCGCGCTCGATGGCCACGAGCAGGCCGTCGACGAAGCGGGCGAGCGCGTCGACCGAGGTCCGGTCGGCCACCTGCTGCAGCGCCGCCACCAGCGGCACACCCGCGCGGGCGCGGCCCAGCGCGCCGCCCAGCTCCCGGGCGAGCTCGCCGCCGGAGAGCCGGGAGACCCGCGCGATGGCCGCCGTCGGGCTCTCCCCGGCGGTGACGGCCAGCGCCAGCAGCTCGGCCACCACCGGGAACTCCGCCAGCAGCAGCTCCTCCCGACGGCGCACCTGCTGGGTCAGCCACCAGTCGCGGCCGAGCACGCCGCCGAGCAGCCCGCCCAGGCACACCAGCGCGACCGACAGCACGTCGACGCCGCCGGAGACCAGCGACGAGGCGCCGGCCAGCAGCGCTCCGCCGAGCAGCCCGAGGCCGCCCCACACGACCTGCTCGACGCGCAGGTCCTCCACGGTTTGCTCCGCACCGAGGGCGTCGAGCCGGCGCCGGACGGCCGCGCGCCCGCCGAGCACGCGGTCGACGAGGCGGGCGCCGTCGGCGACCAGCGGGCCGAGCACCCGGCGGACGGCGACCAGCAGGCCCGGCTCGGTGGCCGTGCCGAGCAGCCGCGACGGCGGCGGGGTGTCGTGGACGTAGGGCGCGAGCCGGTCGACCAGCCGCACCGAGCGGAACGGCGGCGCGAAGGTGGCCACCAGCAGCAGGCCGGTGGCGGCCGCCAGCCCGAGCAGCATGCCCGCCAGCGAGGCGCTCACTGGAGCACCCGCACTTCCTGCGGCAGCCGCCCGATCCGCATCATGAGCCGGTAGGCCACCAGGCAGACGACGCCGCCGCCGAGCAGGATCGCGCTGCCCAGCGGGGAGTCGTAGGCGGCCAGCGTCGTCGACTGGGTGGCCAGCAGCAGCAGGACCGCCCACGGCGCGCCGACGGCGAGCCGTGCGGCCTGCACCACCCAGCCCTGCCGGGTCTCGAGCTCCGCGCGGGCGCGGGCGTCCTCGCGGAGGAAGCCGGCCAGCGTCCGCAGCACCCGGCCCAGGTCGGAGCCGCCCACCTCGCGGGCGACGCGCAGGGTCTCGACGATGCGGTCGCCGACCGGGTCGGCGAGGTCGGCCTTGAGCCGGTCGAGGCTGTCGCCGAAGCGGCCGCTGGAGCGGTGGTCGGCGGCGAACCGGGCGAACGGCGGGCGCAGCACCTCCGGCCCGCGCACCGCCAGCGCCGCCAGCGCCTCGGGCAGCGACAGCCCGGCACGCACGGCGGAGGCCAGGTTGTCGACGACCTCCGGCCACACCTCCCGCAGATCGGCGCGGCGGCGAGCGGCCAGCCGGCGCACCTGCACGTGCGGCAGCACGAACCCGAAGACGCCGAACGCGACGCTGACGGTGACCGTGCCGGTGGTCAGCAGGACGACGACGGCGGCCAGCAGCCCGAGCAGGGTCTGCAGGGCCACCAGCTGGGCGGGGGTGGTGCCGGTGAGACCGGCCTCGGCCAGCAGTCGCGCCCGGCGGCCGGGCGGGCGCGGACCGGAGGGGCGCTGCGGCGCGCGCGGGCCGCTGCGCCAGACCAGCAGCAGGCCGACGCCGAGCAGCAGCCCGAGGAGGGCACCGGTCACGAGCGGGCCTCCAGCAGCGCGGGCAGGTCGAACCCGGCCGCGGCGAAGCGCTCGGCGTGCGGCGGGAAGCCCTCGGCGCGCACCAGCCGGCCCCCGCGGGTGGTGAAGACGTCGGCCAGCTCCACCACGCCGTCCTCCGCCCGGCCGGGCACCGCCACGACCTCGCGCACCCGCCGCTGCCCGGAGGCCTCGGTGGCCACGTGCACGACGAGGTCGACGCTGGCGGCCACGGTCGGGACGACGAAGGCGTGGCCGATGTTGTCGCCGGCCAGCAGCGGCAGGGTGCACATCTTCACCACGGCCTCGCGGGCGCTGTTGGCGTGCAGCGTGCACATGCCGGGCAGGCCGCTGTTGAGCGCGATGAGCAGGTCCAGGCACTCCTCCTGCCGCACCTCGCCGACGACGATCCGCGAGGGCCGCATCCGCAGCGCCTCCTTGACCAGCCGGCGCAGCGGGATCTCCCCCGCGCCCTCGAGGTTGGGCTGGCGGGTCTGCATCGCCACCACGTCGGGCAGCGGCACCCGCAGCTCGAAGACCTCCTCGCAGGTGATGACCCGCTCGCGCGCGGGGACCGCGGCCACCAGGCAGTTGAGCAGCGTCGTCTTGCCGGCCTGGGTGCCGCCGGAGACCAGCACGTTCAGCCCCGAGGCGACGGCGGCCTCGAGGAACCGGGCGGCCTGGGCGGTCAGGGTGCCGGTGGCGACCAGTTCGTCGAGGGAGTGCGCCTGCAGCACGAACTTGCGGATGTTGACCGCCATGTGCCGGCGGGTGATGTCGGGCAAGATGTCACGGTTAGCATGCACAGGTGTACGCACTGCAACAGCGGCCCTCCGGCTCCTCACCCGGTCCCCTGCGGGCCTCGATCTACTGCCGCATCTCCCTCGACAGCACAGGCGAGGGCCTCGGGGTCGAGCGGCAGGAGCAGGCGTGCCGGGAGCTGTGTGAGCGGCATGGCTGGGAGGTGGCCGCCGTCTTCGTGGACAACGACATGTCCGCATACTCCGGTCGTCGCCGACCGCAGTTCGAGGCACTCCTGGCGTCTGCCCCGGAGTTCATCGTCGTCTGGCACATCGACCGCCTCGTCCGGCGGACCGCGGACCTCGCCCGGGTCATCGACCTCGGATGTGACGTCCACGCCGTCACTGCCGGGCTGATAGATCTCAGCACGCCAAGCGGAAGGCTGAACGCGCGCAACATCGTCAACTTCGCCGAGTACGAGAGCGAGCACAAGGGCGAGCGGCAGCGGGCTGCCGGACGGCAACGCGCCAGCATGGGCAAGGCCTGGTGGGGTTCTCGCCCCTTCGGCTTCGAGAGGGACGGCACTCACCGCGCAGCCGAAGCCGATGCGCTGCGGGAGGCCTACGCCGGAGTGCTCGCTGGCGAGTCGGTCGCCAGGCTGGCTCGCGGCCTCAACGCGGCAGGGCATGTCACGGCCTTCGGCAAGGCCTGGGGACCGGCGTCCCTGCGCCCTGTCCTGCTCAACCCGAGGAACGCAGGATTGCGGGCCTACGACGGCGAGGTCATCGGCCCAGCCTCCTGGCCGGCCATCGTGACCGAGGACGTCTTCCGCGCCGCGTCACGGATTCTCACCAACCCCGCGCGGGGCAAGGGCGGCCAGGGCCCAGCCGCCGCCGCCCTGCTGACCGGCATCGCCACCTGCGGCGTGTGTGGCGGCGAGGTGAAGCAGAACCGCCGCTACCACTGGAAGAACAAGCACCAGTCCTACGCCGTCTATGTCTGCAAGGACCGGTCCTGCGCCTCAGTACCCGTGGAGTACGTCGATGGCCGCGTCTGGCGAGCCGTCACCAAGGCACTGCCCGATCCCGCCTTCCACGCCGCATGGACCGACCAGAGACCGGCCGAGGAAGCCGACATCGCAGCCCTGCAGGACGAGAGCCGCCAGCTACGCCAGAGGCTCACGGACGCAGCCGAGGATTACGCGGCCGGCATCTTCACCAGAGACCAGGCCAGAACGATCACCACGAAGACACGTAGCCGACTAGCAGAGATCGAGGAAGAGCTCACCCGGATCGGCAACACCTACGACCTGTCATCCATGCTCGGAGATGCCGACTACGTTCACGAGCAGATCGAGAACATGACCCAGGACGAACGCCGGGCACTGATCCGAGCCATCGTCGAGCGCGTAAGCCTGCACCCCCGCCCCAAGGGCACGAAGCAGCTGAGTCCCGAGTGCGTGAAGGTCGAGATCCGCCCTGCTGGGTCGATTCACTAGCAGTCGACAGCCATCTGGAACCAGCCTGAGCACCGGAGCAGCGTCGTCCGCCGCCTCTGCACCCGTCGCTCAGCACGGCTCGATAGAGTGGCTCCCTTGCCTCCTCAACAGTGGGTGAGCGCCAAAGGACCGCGCAGTCTGCAGCTCGCCCGGACGACGTCCGTCTCGTCCTGCGTCGGCCAAGGAGTCGCACCCTTCAGCCCCTGGACCTTGAAGGAGCGCTGCGCGCTGCGGCCAAGAGGTGGGCGCAGGGCGCTGAGGAACGGCGGGCTCCCGCCCGCTACTCAGCCCGCGTCGCGGCCGTGATGGTTCCGGTTGCGCAGTCGGCGAGCGGTGACAAGGCGGTTGTTGAGCGTGCTCCTGGGGACGCCCATCGCCTGGGCGAGGACGTTGAGCGGCTCGGTGTGGGTGGCAGCGACGGTCTCGAACAGGTGCAGTAGTGCCTTGTAGTAGGCCTCCACGTTCGGCGCCGAGCGGGGCCCTGCTGGCAGCTGCGCCAGGGCTGCGGCGAGGGTGTCGACGTACTCCCGGTCTGCCTGCTCGCCCCGCATGGCGGCGAACTCCTCGGCCATGTCGCCGAGGTGCCGCTCCAGGCGTCGCATCACGCCAGTCGTCACTCCCCGCCGCAGGACCTCGGGCCTGATGTCCTCACTGGGCCGGATCAGCACCTCACGCGGTCCAGGGACTTCCCCTGGCGGATCGTCGGCGTGCCCCCACCATCGGGCGGCGATCTGCCAGCCGGCTTCGCTCCGGTGGACCTCCACCGACCAGTCCGGCTCGGGCCTGACCGCGGGAAGTGTCGCGGGGGGCTTGCTGGCCCTGCGCGGAGTACCAGGCATGGGCACAGCTTGACCGGACGTCCAGTCAACGCCAAGCAAGCCCACGCGATGAACCGCCACCCGGGGGACCTGAGGGCAAGACAACGCGGCATGTGGTGACCCAGCTCACGTACGACCGGAGTTGTCAGGGTCGACCTTGTCAGGCGTAGTCTTATGTTGCTCCCCGGGCCGACGGTGGCAGTCCACCGGCCCCGGACCAGTACGAGACAAGGGGGAATCGTGGGCCTCTCGCACCGGACACTGCCGGCACGCGCACTCGCGCCAGATCGCCAGGGCGCCAGACGAGGGGCTCCCGGCTTGCACCTCAGCGACGAGGCACCGAAGGCATCACCCCCCGTCCGGGCAGCGCCGCACGGACGCGCCGCCTCGGGGCGGCTCGGGGACCGGCGGCCACCCCGGTGAGCGAGCTGTCCCACGCTGAGCGGATCGGGAGCAAGGCGGCCGTAGCGCAGACGACCATCAAGCTGCTCGGTGAAACGCTTGGTCATGACCTGCTGAACAACCGGGCGATTCTGCCCGTTCAGGCGGACAAGAAGCCTGCCGCAGGCATCCGGGAGTTCAACAACGGCGTTGACCTGAATCAGCTCATCGGGACGTGGGCGGGTCTGGCAATCATCAACGGCGAACGGTCCGGCGTCGTCGTGGTGGACATCGACAAGCCTGACCTGACCCCGCCGGTGCCCTTCAACGTGACGACCGAGAAAGGCGGGCACATCTGGCTCCCCTGGCAGGGAGAACGCCGGCAGCGCAGCTCCGTCACAGGGGTGGACATCCTGGGCACTGGCGGCTACGCCATCTTCACCGGCCCGGGCAAGAAGTTCATCTCCTCAGCCTTCACTGACCCGGCAACAGTCTGGAGCTGGCTGTCATCTCTGTCAGGACAGACTTTGAAGGCCCCTGCCCCAAGGACTCGTACTTGCACTTCTACTAGCGCCTGTACTTGTACGTCTACTTCTACCTTGAAGATAGTGGGCACAGGGAATGTCGCCAGAGCTTGTACCCAGGGAGTATTGCCAGAGAGTGAGAACAGAGAGTGTGTGTACTACGGGGAGAAGCTGGCAGCACTGGGCTTCGACCTGAGAGTGGACACGATCACCAAGACCTACGCCGCGCAGATGCGGAACACGCCCGAGGGCTCTCGCAACAAGCTGTGCCACCGCTACGCCCTGGAGGTCTACCGGTGCGGTGGTGACCTGGAAGCCCTGGCGGAGGCAGCCATCGACAGCGGTCTGAAACCCCCGGAAGTGCGGGCCACCATTGCCCAGGCCAAGGCCGACATCGACTTCGACTACCGCCCCGAGACCGAGGTGTACGAGCGGGTGCAGGTCTGGCTGGGGGCACACAAGGACGTCTTCTCCGGGGTGATGCTGGACATCGCCAACGAGCTGGCCTTTGAGGCCATCGTCACCAACAGCACCCGGCCGCTCGTGAGTCAGATGAGGGCAGCGAGGAACATCGGCCACGACCGGTCCTACGTGGGACGGGTCCTGAAGATCATGCAGACCAGGCACAAGGCGGTGCGAGTCCACCAGAATTCAGGGACGTGGAGCAGTGGGAAGTCCCACTGCAACAACTACGAGCTGACGATCGATGGAAAGGAAATCTGAGCTCCCCGGAGAACCAAGAGCCACCTGATCCGAAAGTCATGACCTCGGCACGTCGACCCCGGCCTACCGCCTCCTGAACAAGAGCCTTCCTGGAGATCTCGGATTCAGCCACCCCTTCAGAGGGGCTCATAAACGCCCTCAGAGCTCATCTGAGCCGGTCAAGGGCATTTCCCAACCTCCTACTCCCCCAGCCAGTCAG
Organism: Geodermatophilus sp. SYSU D00814; assembly: GCF_054050055.1. Lineage (NCBI taxonomy): Bacteria > Bacillati > Actinomycetota > Actinomycetes > Geodermatophilales > Geodermatophilaceae > Geodermatophilus > Geodermatophilus sp. SYSU D00814. The sequence continues at coordinate 6,228 of NZ_JBJGYP010000002.1, read as the reverse complement.
CTGCGCTTACAGGGCAAGTGAACAGGTCGACTCTCGTCGGCGTACTGCCCAGCGTTCGCCTCGCTGGGCTACGACCTGACCACCAGGGACAGGGCCTGGCCGGGGACATGCCTGAAGCCGGATGAATGACCACGCCTGACCAGAAGCGTGGGTGGAGGGGCGGTCGTCACGCGGCGGGGGGGTCCTGCCCCAGACCTCCGCCATCGTCTGCACCTGATCCCGTCATAGCCACCCCTGCAGCCCTTGCCCATAGGCACGAAAGGACCGACGTGCCCGGGACCGGATCCAAACCCATGAACCAGACCGGAAGGAGCACAGCCGCCAGTGACCACGACGACCGCGCAGGAACGGGAACGGGGCTGGCAGTGCCTGTACTGCGGTACACCACTGCCGGAGACCGCCGGCGTACGGCGCCGCTACTGCAACCGGGCCTGCGACGACGCCCACGACCGGGACAAGCGCAAGCAGGAACGACCAGTGCACTCCTGTCAGCGCTGCGGGCAGGCCATGCCCGGCAGGCGGCCACAAGCCAAGTGGTGCAGCGACTTGTGCCGGGAGCGAGCGCGCCGGGATCGCGACCGGGACAAGCGCAACGGCGCCGCGCGGGAACGCGCACGAGCGAAACGGGACAGGGAGTACGACGCCCGCTCGGAACTCTGGGCGGTGTGCTGGCGATGCGGCGACCTGTTCCTCCTCAGGCGCCAGGACACCCACTGCCAGCGCCCCGAGTGCCGCCAAGCCAGAAAGGCCCTGGCGACCCGGCTGCATGTCGGCGCGCAGCGGGTCCGCGAAGCGGGCTTCGGAGCGGCGGTTGAGACGTTCACGCTCCAGGACGTCTACGAGCGCGACAACGGCCACTGCTACCTCTGCGGGCTCCCCACCATCGGTGACCTCGACGACGGCGGGCAACCGGCCAGCGCCACGCTCGACCATGTGGTCCCGATCCAGCAGGGCGGCGCCCACACGCTGGACAACGTGCGCCTGGCCCACCTCTACTGCAACGCGGTCAAGGGCTCCCGGTCCGCTGAGGAAGCTCGTGCCGCGCTGGCCGGGCGCGAGCCGGTGGTGGCGCCCGAGCAACCGGTTGCCTCCGTCGTCCCGCTCGTCCCGCTCGTCCCGCTGGCCTACTGGCTGGCCAGCCGACTGCAGGAGGTGCCGCGCGAGAGGCCCGGCGGTCGTCCCCTGATCACCGCGATACCGGCCGAGCCAGCCGATCCAGACCTAGACGAGTAGGCCACAGGCCTTCGTGCGGGCCCCGGCCGCACGAAGGTGAGGCCCGGCTTCTACCACGGTTTCGAGGTTGATCGACTTTGGCACCGTGGCGGAGTCTCGGCTGCTGAGCACGGGCGATCTACGTCACAGCCTCGCAGGGGTCATACCCCCATCCCACAGCCCTGAGAGCAGCCAAGACGCCACGCCCGGGACTGGAATTGTCGGTGACTGCAGTTGTCCTACGGGCCGTGGACGCCTGGCTCCGGGCCTTCCGGTACCTGAACCTGGCAATCCGCCGCCGCTGCCTTCCCCTCAGCCGTCTCTGCGCCAGTCACCGCACGGCCGACACGCTGGGGCTCCTGCCCTCCCCCGACACAGTCATCGAGCTCCAGCACCTGCAGAGCACTGCGCAGCCGAAGACACCCTGGCATCCCGGGATGCCCCGGTGAGGCAGTAGCCCCAACCCTCCTACCCTTCTCCTCCCAAGCCCCCAGGAGCCATGCATGCCCCCGCTCGATCCCTCCCCTGCGACTCCCCGCCCCGTGACCCACGAGGTTGTCGAGATCTGCGCCGGCGCCGGAGGCCAGGCCATCGGACTGGAGCGCGCCGGCTTCGGCCACGCCCTGGCCATCGAGCTCGACGGCTACGCCTGCCAGACATTGCGCCAGAATCGCCCCGAGTGGAAGGTCCTGGAAGGCGACGTCGCCGACCGCGGCCTCTGGACCCCCGCCGACTACAAAGGTGTGTCCCTGCTCGCCGGTGGCGTGCCCTGCCCTCCGTTCTCCATCGCCGGCAAGCAGCTGGGTGCCAGCGACGAGCGCGATCTCTTCGCCTGGGCCGTCGAGCTCTGCGCCACCGAGATCAAGCCCCGGGTCCTGATGCTCGAAAACGTCCGCGGCCTGTCGATGCCCCGGTTCGCCGCCTACCGCCAGCACGTGCTGGACCGGCTGGCCTCGGCCGGCTACGTCGGTGACTGGCGGCTCCTGCAGGCCTCCGACTTCGGCGTTGCACAGCTGCGTCCGCGCTTCGTCCTTGTTGCTCTGCAGGAGGACGACGCTCCCTACTTCTCATGGCCGGAGAAGACGACGTCGTCTCACATGACCGTTGGTGAGACCTTGCGTGACCACATGGGAGCCAACGGCTGGCCGTACGTCGACGACTGGGTCAAGCTGGCCAACGACATCGCCCCCACCCTCGTTGGTGGCAGCAAGAAGCACGGTGGCGCCGACCTCGGCCCCACCCGGGCCAAGAGAGCCTGGCGAGAGCTCGGCGTTGACGCACTCGGGGTTGCCGACGAGGCACCGGGTCCAGACAGCCCGCATCCGGACGTGAAGCTCCCCAAGCTCACCGTGCCGATGGTCGCCCGGCTTCAGGGCTTCGACGAGGCATGGGGCTGGCGGCTAGCCGGCCGCAAGACCGCCCAGTACCGCCAGGTGGGCAATGCCTTTCCGCCACCCGTTGCGGAGGGTGTAGCGAGCGCGATCATGCGGGCGCTCAAGCATGACGGCCAACCTCATGACATGCCGGAACTGGCAGGCGCCACCATGCACGACCCCGTGTACCGCCTGCTGAAGGAAGCAGACGGCTCCCTCACTGCGGCGGCCATCCTGAGGAAGCTCCCGGTGACCTATGACCCCATCCAGCTCGAACGGCGCATCGCCCACCTCAGCAAGGACTTCGCCATCGACATTGAGGACACCAAGTCCGGTCCCGCCTACAAGCTTGGGGCGTTCAAGGCGTTCACCGGGCAGGACGACCACGAACGGCACGAGGCGTTCGCCGATAGATCAGTGCGCGCACGCATCAGCTAATGCGAAAGCAAGCTCACGTCGAACCCCGAGACGTAGATGTCGGCGCCCATCGCTGAATGAGATGGTCGGCCCAGCCGATGCCGGTGAAGAGCACGAACGCGATGCCCTCGAGGACGTCCCGGTCGGAGGTCCGTGGCCGGCCGGTGCGGCCGTGCACGGCCGGCTTGCGTGGCGGGATCAGCGGCTCGACCAGCGCCCACAGCTCGTCACTGATCAGCCGCGGCGGCGGGGCAGACGCCGACGACGACATGTGCCACAGCCTGTGCCGATGCCTCGGGGGCGGACAGAGCCGAGGACCCACTTCCGCAACGTCTCCGGTCAGTACATCTAGGGGACCGTTCCTGTACCCCCGCCGTTGATGATCTTTAGTAGAGCGTTCGCTCATCCACGACGTTGGGCTCGACGAGAGGGCGGCCGCCGGGCTCGTGGATCCACTGTGGTGGCGTCCGCTCCTTGAGCGAACGCTCGGGAGGCCTGCCGAACATCCCGGAGACCCGGTCTGCGGACGACCGTCCCTTCCAGTAGTCGCTGTGCCCGAACGGCCTCATGTCGAACTTGTGCGTGTCCAGCCATCGCCTCTCGGGACCACCCAGCAACCCGACGGCCCTCGGGAAGAACGGCCGTGCCACCTGGTCCACCCGGAACGTCTGCCCCGCGGGGAAAGTGCGGGCGAGCACCCAATCGTCAGCGGAGTGAAGGATAATCTCGGTCGGGTATCCCGAGATTCCTCCCACACGGGCGAACGGTTGCATCGGTTCACACTCGGCCTCGGGCACCGCGCCGGCCATGAGCACGATGCCGAGCACCTGCGGGACCTTCGGATCCGTCACGCCGGCCGCGACCTCCTGTTGCCGGACGCGTCGAAGCCGGTCGGTGGCCGCCAGGACGACCCGGGACCCCAGGGAGTGGGCGACGAAAACGACCTCTCGCGTCACGCCACCGGACGCGGCGAAGCGGATGAGGACGTCGGCGAGGACCTCGCCTGCTCTGGTGGCGCGTCCGATCTGGTAAGGGTAGCTCGCTTGCGAGATACCCCGCAGGGGCAGGTCACCGGGCCAGTAGACCAGGAAGACGTCACCGAGCCAGGCGTTGGGGATCTCCAGCATCTCGCCGAGGTGGTCGAGCATGCTCCGGTAGCTCGCCGTCGCGGTCCTCTCGCTGTTCGCGTAGCCGTGGACGAAGAGCACGAGGCGCCGATGGAGCTCCGGGCGTCCCAAGACCCCGTGCTCATCACCCCCGGGCACAATCCCCACCTCGGCGGCGGACCGCATGCGCAGACCGCCCCATCGGCGCACGTTGATGCTGCCGACGGCCCGCCCGCGCACCGACGCGGGGCGCCCGGGAGGCCGAAGGAAGAGCGCCATCCTCATCGCCGCCAGCGCTCGACGACCGCAGCGGCATCCCGCGCCAGCCAGGCGAAGGCCGAACCAGGACCAGCGCAGAGGAGCCACACCAAGACCCGGGCACTCCCACGGGTCCCCGCCGCCTTGACCGCGAGGATCCCGAGGATCCCGCAGACGCCGGTCGCGCTGCCACGGACAAACCAGCGCCACCGGTGTCCGACGATCACCTGGACCCCGTCGATGCTCCGCTGCATCCGCTCGTGCACGACCGCCTGCGCCGCGACCAGTTCGTCGCCGGTCGGAGGCGTGGGACGGAGCAGCATCTCGAGTTCGTCCTCGTCGCGTTCATCGGGGGGCAAGGCCGTCCCGGCGAAGCAGCGGAGCAACTCGACGTAGCGCTGCGGCGTGGCGAGCGCCACCTGCAGGGCTGCCGCGATCTGCCCCATAAGCTGCTCCAGCGGGAGATCGAAGAAGTACCGGGGATCCCTCCGGGGGTGGGCGACGAAGCGTCCACCGCGGCTGAGCCTCCGTCGTTCCTCCGCCAGCTCCTCCTCCGTGGGCCAGACGTTCCCCAGCGCGCTCTCCAGCTGTCTCCACGGATCCCCGCGCCGGCCCTCCTCACCGGGTGGCGCACCCGCTGGGCCGGCCACAGGCCTGGCCTGCCGCTCCGCCGTCTCCCGCAGGTACTCGCGCAGCTCGTACTCGTGGTAACGACCCCGCACGCCCGTGAGACGCTTGACCACCTCGACCAGGGACGCCGCGAGAACACCCGTCCCCGCGGCGATGGTGACGGCTGCCGCGAGCAGGTCGGCGGCGCTCGACGGACCGGGTCGGCGCAGCCTGCGGGTCCTGATCGGTCGGATCCTGAGGCGGAGCACCACGGCGCTCAACGCGGCGTAGGCGGCGATGAGTGCCCAGCGGCCGTAACGGCCGCCGAACTCGAAGATCCTGCGCATCGAGCCTCCTCGTACGGCGACCCCGCGGTCGACAGGCGCTGTCCGTGTTCACCTCACCGGACACGGGGATGACGCGCGCTCCTCGACACGGGACCGACCACCGTCCACCGGATGGGCTCAGGCTCGCAGGCGGCCGTCACCGTTGCGTCACCGAGGCACCACCGCGTCCAGCTACACTTGGTCCGCGTCCGCTTGAGACCTGGGAGCCACCACCGGGGTGACGTCCCGCCCGGTGGCGCAAAAAGGCGTTGCATGAGTTCGTCGGGAGTCGTCGGGCGCAGATGAGGGTGACGGCCAGGCGGGCCAGCGCGGTGATGCCGCGGCGGCGCAGATACCAGCGACCCGCGGATTGTCATAGCCCTAGATGAGTAAGTCCGAACCCGATCAGTGGTCGTAGGCGATCAGGGATCGGGTGATCGGCTGTCCGGTGGCGCGGTTGTGCCAGATCGCGGCGGTCAGCGCCAGCAGCCGCTGAGCGACGCGAGTGGCCACCCCGGTCAGGCTGCGACCGCCGTGTAGTTCCAGGTCGAGCTGGCCTTTGAGGGTGTCGTAGACCGATTCGATCAGCTGCCGGATCGGCGCGAGCAGCGCCTGTCCGGGCCGAGGCGTGCGGTTGCGGTAGGAGGGCCGCAGCAGGTCCGCGCCGCGCCGGTGGAGGTAGTCGTCGAGCTCGGCGGAGACATAGCCCTTGTCAGCGATCAGCAGCAGTCCCGGCCGGGCGGCGAGCAGGTCGGCGTCGGCGTCGAGCACGCAGAGGAGCACTTGGCGCTCGTCGATCTTCTGAAGTGACCCCCGTCAGGCGGACGCCTCGTTCTGTGTCGTGAGCATCTTCTCGAAGTCGGCCGGGCTGAGGTTGTCCAGCCGGCTGTGCCGGCGCCGTGGGTTGTAGAAGCCCTCGATGTAGCT